>DASUNJ010000090.1:0-5449 GCA_036277235.1 Thermoanaerobaculia bacterium
TGCCCCGGCCGTCGCCGCCCGTGCCGCAGGTGTCCACGATCCCCTCCGAGGTGTGCGGGATCGGAATCACCCGCCGGCGCATGGCCGCGGCGGCGCCGCTGATCTCGGACACGGCTTCGCCCTTCATGCGCAGGGCGACCAGCAGAGCGGCTTTGATGGGCTCGCTCACCTGCCCGTCCATGAGGGCGCCGAACAGCTCCTCGGTCTCCTCGCGGCTCAGGCTCTCACCCGCCACCAGGCGCCAGAGCACCTCCTTCGGATCTTTCATGACGGCGTCGCAACCTCCTTGCGGCAGAGGTCCATGAAATTGGCGAGCAGCCGCGGCCCCGAGCCGGTCAGCACGGACTCGGGATGGAACTGCACTCCCCAGTAGGGCAGGCTGCGGTGCCGGAGCCCCATGAGCGTGCCGTCGTCGGCCCAGGCCAGCGGCTCCAGCTCCTGCGGCAGCGTCCCCTCCTTGACCTCCAGGCTATGGTAGCGCGTCGCCTCGAACGGATTCGGCAGACCAACGAATACTCCCTGGTCGCCGTGGCGGACCGGCGAGGTCTTGCCGTGCATGAGCCGCGGAGCGCGGTCGACCGTGGCTCCGAAAGCCACGCCGAGCGCCTGGTGGCCGAGGCAGACGCCGAGGATCGGCACGTCCGCATGGCGGCGGATCAGGTCGAGGCAGACGCCCGCGTCCTCAGGCCGGCCGGGGCCGGGCGAGAGCACGATCCCCTCCGGCTGGCGGGCGAGCATGGCCTCGGCGCTCTCGGCGTCGTTGCGCAGCACCTCGACCCGGGCGCCCGCCATGGTCAGCATCTGCACCAGGTTGTAGGTGAACGAATCGTAGTTGTCCACCATGAGGATCATGAACGTCGTCCCTCCAGGGCCTCGGCCAAGGCGACCGCGGCGAGCAGCGCCGCGGCCTTGTTCTCGGTCTCTTTCTCTTCGGCCGCGGGATCGGAGTCGGCCACGATGCCCGCCCCGGCGGTGACGGACGTCCGCCCCTTCTCGACCACCAGCGTGCGGATGGCGATGCAGGCGTCCAGGTCGCCCGAGTAGGAGAGGTAGCCGACGGCGCCCGCGTACGGCCCGCGGGCCTCGGGCTCCAGCTCGTCGATGATCTCCATGGCGCGGATCTTGGGCGCGCCCGAGACGGTGCCGGCCGGAAAGCAGGCCAGTAGCGCGTCGAGCCCGTCCTTCCCGGCATCCAGCTCGGCCTCGACGCTGGAGACCATGTGCATGACGTGGCTGTAGCGCTCGATCTCCATGAAGCTCGCCACCCGCACGCTCCCGGCCGTGGCCACGCGCCCGAGGTCGTTCCTCCCGAGGTCAACGAGCATCACGTGCTCGGCCCTCTCCTTGGCGTCGGCGAGGAGGTCCTCGGCGAGCCGCTTGTCCCCCTCCGCGTCCATGCCGCGCGGACGGGTGCCGGCGATGGGGCGGGTCTCCAGGTGCCGGCCCTGCTTGCGCACCAGCATCTCGGGGGAGGCGCCGACGAGGGAGACGTCCGGCGACTCGAAGAGGACCATGTACGGGCTCGGGTTGACCATGCGTACGGCACGGTAGAGCGCCAGAGGGTCGACCCGGCGGGGAACGGACCAGCGGCGAGCGAGCACCACCTGGAAGATGTCGCCCGCGGCGATGTGCTCCTTCGCCGCGAGCACGGCCTTGCGGAAAGCGGGTCCGTCGAGGCTCGGCGTCGCCGCGGCCCGGCCCGGCGACTGCTCGGGCATGGCGACCCCGCCGCCCCCGGCCTCATGGGTCAGCAGCTTGGAAAGGCGCGCGAGCTGGCGCTCGGCCGCGGCCATGTTGACCTCGCCCTCGATCTCGTTGGCGATCGCCAGCACCCGCTGGTAGGCATGATCGAAGATGACCAGGGTGTCGAAGCGGGCGAGCAGCGCGATCGGCAGACCGAACGGATCGGCCGGGCGGTTCGGCAGCCGCTCGACCATGCGGATGAGGTCGTAGCCGAAGTAACCCACGAGGCCGCCCGTAAAAGGGATCGGGCCGGGCTCGCTGTGGATGCGGTGGATGATCTCGCGCAGGGCTTCGAGCGGCGGGCCGGGCAGCCGTCGGGGCTGGCCGCCGCGCTCGACCTCAAGGCGGTCCTGGTAAAGGCGGTAGACCTCGCGCGGCCCGGCGCCGAGGAAGCTGAAGCGGGAGACGCGCTCGCCGCCGGTCACGCTCTCCAGCAGGAAGCGGTGCGGGGAGAGCTCGGCCAGCCGGCGGTAGACGCCCAGCGGCGTCAGGCTGTCGGCGAGGAACTCGCGAATGTGCGGCACGGCGCGCCGCGGCGTCTCACTCATCTTGTCTCCGATCGGGTTGAACGTCCCTCTCAGAGTGCCGCGGCGAGCCCAAACCGTGCCGCCGGAGCAGCTCCTCCGCGACTTCGCCGGGCTCCACCCCGCTCGCCTGCAGCAGCACGAGCAGGTGATAGAGGAGGTCGGCCGACTCGCTCACCACGCCCTCCCTCCTCCCCGCTACCGCGGCGATGGCGGTCTCGACCCCCTCCTCCCCCACCTTCTGGGCGATCCGCTCGATGCCTGACTGGAGCAGCCGCGCCGTGTAGCTCGCGGCGGGATCGGCGCTCCGGCGCTCTTCGAGGACGGCCGCGAGCCAGCCCAGCTCCAACCGGGCGGGATTGGGCTCGAAGCAGGTGCGCGTGCCGCGGTGGCAGGCAGGGCCGGCGGGCCGCGCCCGCACGAGCAAGGCGTCGCCGTCGCAGTCCGCCGTGACCTCCACCACGTGCAGCGTATTGCCCGAGGTCTCCCCCTTGCGCCAAAGCGACTGGCGCGAGCGGCTCCAGAAGTGGGCCTCCCCGGTCGAGAGCGTCAGCTCGACCGCCTCGCGGTTGGCGAAGGCGAGCATCAGCACCGCGCCCGAGCCGGCATCCTGAACCACCACGGGGAGCAACCCGCGGTCGTCGTACTTCAGGGTCGAGGGATCGAAGGTCATGCCTCCTCCTCCCGGATGGGAAAGCCCGCCTGGGCCAGGTACCGCTTGACCTCGCCGACCGTGTACGTCCCCTGGTGGAAGATGGAAGCGGCGAGCACCGCCGCGGCTCCGGCGGCCAGCCCCTCTGCGAGGTGCTCCGGATTGCCGGCTCCTCCCGAGGCGATGACCGGCACGTTCACCGACCGCACGGCCTCCCGGATCAAACCCACGTCGTAGCCCCCTTTCGTGCCGTCGCGGTCGATGCTCGTGAGGAGGATCTCCCCCGCGCCCCGCTCCACCCCCTCCCGGATCCAGGCGAGCGCATCCAGGCCCGTCGCATGGCGACCTCCCCGAGTGACGACCTCCCCCCCGAGCGCGTCGACCGAGAGCACGACGCACTGGCTGCCGAAGCGGCGGGCGAGGACGGTGATCAGCTCCGGGTTCTCGACCGCCGCCGAGTTGATGCCGACCTTGTCGGCGCCCGAGCGCAGCAGGCGATGGGCATCGTCCTCGGAGCGGACCCCTCCGCCGACGGTCAGGGGGATGAAGACCTGCCGGGCCGTCCGCTCGACCCAGTCCAGCCGGGTGTCCCGTCCTTCGGGAGCGGCTCCGATGTCGAGGAACACGATCTCGTCGGCTCCCTGCTCGGCATAGCGGAGCGCTGCCTCCGCGGGATCTCCCTGGTCCACGAGGTTCTGGAACTGCACCCCCTTGACGACGCGGCCGTCCGCCACGTCCAGACAGGGGATGACCCGGCGGGCCAGGTTCGACGTCACACACCCTCCCTGCAGACGTCCAGCGCCTCTTCGATCGTGAAGATCCCCTCGTAGAGGGCGCGGCCGACGATGGCTCCGGCGATCTCGGGGATCTCCCGGGCCGCCCGCAGGTCGTCGAGGGACCGCACGCCGCCGGAGAGCAGAGCCGGGATTCCAGAGGCCATGGCGACCCGGCGGGCCAGATCGAAGTTGGGGCCGGAGAGCATGCCGTCGCGCTCCACATCGGTCACCAGCACCGCCGGGCAGGGGAGACCGCGGAGACGGACACAAAGCTCGGGAAGCCGCCAGGGGGTCCCCTCCGTCCAGCCCGCAATGCGCACCTCGCCGTTCTCGATGTCCAGGGCCGGGACGATCTTTCCCGGATGCTCCAGGGCAAGGGCGCGGAACCCTTCGACGTCGCGAGCCACCAGGGAGCCGACCACCGCGCGGTCGCAGCCCGCCTCCAGAGCCCAGCGGATCGCGTCCCGGTCGCGGAGCCCGCCGCCCAGTTGCATGAGGCCGCGGAGCGCCATCTGCCCGATCAGCTCCCGCTGCGGAGCCTCCCCGAACGTGGCATCAAGGTCCACGACGTGGACGCGGGTCGCGCCGGCCCGGATGTAGCTGTCCAGGACGGCGAGCGGGTCGTCCCCATAGACGGTCGCTCGCGCATCATCCCCCTGGAGGAGCCGGACGGCCCGGCCGCCCCGCAGGTCAATTGCCGGCAGCAGCTCCATCCGCCATCTCCAAGTAATTCCGCAGCAGCCGCAAGCCGGCCTCGCCGCTCCGTTCGGGGTGGAACTGGGTGCCCATCAACCGTCCGCGTCCCGCCACCGCGGGGAAGGCGCGGCCATGGGTGCAGCGGGCCAGGCAGAGGTCTTCGGGAACTCCCTCGGGCGCGTAGCTGTGGACGAAGTAGACGTAGCGGTCGCGGAGCCCATCCAGCAGCGGATGGTCCGCGACATCGTGAAGACGGTTCCATCCGATGTGGGGCACGGGCACCTCGCCGGGCAGGCGGGTGACCCTTCCGGGGAGGAGCCCCAGGCCGTCGACCGCCTCGAACTCCTCGCCGGACTCGAAGAAAAGCTGAAAGCCGACGCAGATCCCCAGCAGCCAGGCGCCGGCATCCAGAGCTTCGTGCACGGCCTCCTCCATCTCCCCGCGCAGCGCTTCCCGGGGAGGGGCAAAGGCGCCCACGCCGGGGAGGAGCAGGCAGCGTCCCTCCGCCACCCGGCGCGGGTCGAGCGTGATTTCCGCCTCCGCGCCGAGGCTCTCCAGAGCCCGGACGAGGTTGCCCAGGTTGCCGACCCCGGCGTCAATCACAGTGATCATTCAGAAAGCGTCCCCTTGGTGCTCGGCACCTCCGTCGATCCTGTCCGGACGGTGATCGCCGCCCGCAGGGCCAGAGCCGCGGCCTTGAACGCCGCCTCGGCCGCATGATGCCCGTTGCGTGCCGTGAGCACGTCCAGGTGGAGGGTAAGCCGTCCGCGGTCCGCGAACGCCTGGAAGAAATCGGCGACGAGAGTCAGCGGGAAGTCCGCCGTCACCCACCCGGCGGCCACCTCGCGGGGAGCATTCCAGGAGAAGGTGCCCCGCCCCGAAAGATCCACCACGGCCCGCGCCAGCGCCTCGTCGAGAGGCGCATACGCGGTGCCGAAGCGGACAATCCCCCGCCGCTCGCCGAGAGCTGCGGCCAGGGCCTCGCCGAAGGCGATCCCCACGTCCTCCACCGTGTGATGGAGATCCACGTGAGTATCCCCGCTCGCCTCCACCTCGAT
>DASUNJ010000091.1:0-22354 GCA_036277235.1 Thermoanaerobaculia bacterium
GGCGGGAGGTGGCCCGCCGCATGGCCGGGCTGCGCGACCGGCTGCCTCGGGCGCGCTGGGTCGATCCCGAGAACATCCACCTGACCCTGCTCTTCCTGGGCGAGACCCCGGCGGACAAGGTGCCCGCCCTCTCCGAGAAGCTGCGCGAGGCGTTCGCCAGGCACCCGCCGCTCGCCGCCCGTCTCTCGGGCGGCGGCACCTTCCCCCCGAAGCGGCCGGCGCGCGTCGCCTGGATCGGGATGGAGGCCCCGGAGGAGCTGGCGGCCGTGCAGGCCGATGCCGTGGCCGCAGCCGTCGAGGCCGTGGGCTTCGAGCCCGAGGAGCGGCCGTTCCGGCCTCACGTGACCCTGGCGCGCTGCGATCCCAATTGGCCGCGGGATGCGGTCGACAAGTTCACGTCGGCTTTTCCCGCGGAGATCGGTCCGCCGTTCACGGTGGACCGGGGCGTGCTCATGGAGAGCAAGCTGAGCCCGCGCGGCGCCCGCTACAGCGTGGTAGAAGGATTCCCCATGGAGGCCGAAGGATGAAGCTCGCGATCGGGATTGTGGTCCTGGCCTACCTCCTGGGCTCGATCCCGTTCAGCTACCTGATCGTCAAGCTGAAGGCGCACAAGGACGTGCGCAGCGTGGGCAGCGGCAACGTGGGTGCGACGAACGCCATGCGGGCCGCGGGCAAGGGGGCGGGCATCTTGGCGCTGCTCCTGGACATCGGCAAGGGGATCGCGGCCGTGCTGATCGCCCGCCGGCTCGGCGCTCCGCCCGTGCTGGTGGGTGCCGCGGCCTTCTTCGTCATGCTCGGGCACTGCTATCCGGTCTGGCTCAAGTTCCAGGGCGGCAAGGGGGTGGCGACCTCGGCCGGGGCCATGGGCGCGCTGGCGCCGCCGGCCATGGCCCTGTCGGTGCTCGCCTTTCTGGTCGTCGTGGCCTGGAAGCGCTACGTCTCCCTGGGCTCCATGGCGGCGGCGGTCTCCTTCCCCTGGTTCGTCTTCATCACGCAGCGCCTGGGCTGGGAGGACCGCGATCCCGCGCTGCTCCTGGCTGCGACGCTGATCGGCCTGTTCATCGTCTGGAAGCACCGGCCCAACATCGAACGGATCCGGCAGGGGAGCGAGCCCCGGCTGGGGGAGCGCAGAGCGTGATGAACGAATCTCCGAAGGACATCGCGGTCCTCGGCGCGGGCTCGTGGGGGACGGCGCTCGCCGTCCACTTCGCGGGCGCGGGCGGGCACCGGGTCAAGCTCTGGGCGCGCGACGCGGAGCTGGCACGGCACATGGCGGCGGAGCGCACGAACCCCGAGTACCTGCCCGGCGTCGAGCTGCCGCCGCTGCTCCAGCCGACCGCGGACCTGGAGGCCCTCCCGGGCTGCGACTTCTACCTCGTCGTCGTCCCCTCCCACGGCTTCCGGCAGGTGCTCCGGCAGTTCCTCCAGGTCTATCCCAAGGACCGGCCCCTGCCGCTCATCTCGGGGACCAAGGGGATCGAGATCGAGACCCTGGCGCGCATGAGCCAGGTATCTTTCGAGGAGGGGATGGCCGCGGACCGCGAGGTGCGCTTCGCCGTGCTCTCCGGCCCCACGTTCGCGGCCGAGCTGGCCCGCAACGTGCCCTCGGCCGCCGTGATCGCCGCCGAGGACGCCGGCTTCGCCACCGAGATCCGCGAGTGCTTCGCCACCCCCTGGCTGCGGCTCTACTCCTCGTCGGACGTGGTCGGGGTCGAGCTGGGCGGCGCGGTCAAGAACGTGGTTGCGGTGGCCGCGGGCACGTTGAGCGGACTCGGCCTCGGGCACAACACCCTGGCCGCGCTGATCACCCGCGGATTGCACGAGATCACCCGCCTGGGGATCGCGTACGGCGGTCAGCCCCGTACCTTCGCGGGCCTCGCCGGGTTGGGCGATCTCGTTCTCACCTGCACGGGCGGTCTGTCGCGCAATCGCCAGACTGGGATCGACCTGGCCTCGGGCAAGACCCTGGAGCAGATCACCTCGGGCACTCACCTGGTGTCCGAGGGCATCCGCAACTCCCTCGCGGTATCGCGGCTGGCCGCGGCCCGCGGGGTGGACATGCCCATAACCCGGCAGATGGCCGCCGTCATATACGAGGGCAAAGACCCGCGTAAGGCCGTGGAGGAATTGATGACCCGCGAGCTCAAATCGGAGTCAGAGCTTTGAACGACCACCAGACCGTCCTGATTCTCGACTTCGGCAGCCAGTTCACCCAGCTCATAGCGCGGAGGGTGCGCGAGAACCGGGTCTACTGCGAGGTCCACCCCTTCGACCTCTCGCTTGACGAGATCCGGCGCCGGCAGCCGATCGGGATCATCCTCTCCGGCGGCCCGCAGAGCGTGTACGAGGACGGCGCTCCCGATGCCTCGACCGAGCTGTTCGAGCTGGGCATGCCGGTCTTGGGGATCTGCTACGGCATGCACGTCATGGCGCGCCGGCTGGGCGGCAGTGTGGAAGGCTCCAGCCATCGCGAGTACGGGCGCGCCGAGGTCTCCGTGACCGATCCGGGCAAGCTGTTCGAAGGGCTTTCGGCCTCCGAGACCGTCTGGATGAGCCACGGCGATCGGGTGGGCAACCTGCCACCTGGCTTCCGGGTGACGGCCAGCACCGCGAACGCCCCCGTGGTCGCCTTCGAGAACCCGGACAAAGGGATGTACGCCATCCAGTTCCACATTGAGGTCTCGCACACCGTGTCGGGCGGCGAGATCCTGCGCAACTTCCTCTATGGGATCTGCGGCGCGCGCGGCGACTGGCGCATGGCCTCCTACCTGGAAGAGGCGGTGCGCACCGTCCGCGACAAGGTGGGGGAGGGGCGGGTGATCTGCGCGCTCTCGGGCGGAGTCGACTCCTCCGTGGTCGCCGCGCTGCTCACGCGGGCGGTCGGAGACCGCTCCACCGCAGTCTTCGTGGACAACGGCGTGCTGCGGAAAGACGAAGCCGTCCAGGTCCTCCACAGCTTGCGCGACGGCCTGGGTATCCCGATCGTCGCGGTCGATGCGCGGCAGCGCTTTCTGGGCGAGCTCGCTGGCATCGAGGACCCCGAGGCCAAGCGCAAGACGATCGGCCGCGTCTTCATCGACGTCTTCAAGGACGAGGCGCGCCGGCTCGAAGGGGTACAGTTCCTGGCGCAGGGCACCCTCTATCCGGACGTGATCGAGTCGGTCTCGGTGAAGGGGCCGTCGGCAGTGATCAAGACTCACCACAACGTGGGTGGCCTGCCGGCGGAGCTTGGCTTCGAGCTGGTCGAGCCGCTACGCTTCCTGTTCAAGGACGAAGTCCGCCAGCTCGGCCGCGAGCTGGGTCTGCCGGAGCAGCTCATCGGCCGCCATCCGTTCCCGGGACCGGGCCTCGCGGTGCGCATCCTCGGCGAGGTCACGGCGCAGCGCGTGGCCCTGCTCCAGGAAGCGGACGCGATCTTCATCCAGGAGCTGAGGGAGACCGGCTGGTACGACAAGGTGAGCCAGGCTTTCGCGGTGCTGCTGCCGGTCAAGAGCGTGGGAGTGATGGGCGACTACCGCACCTACGAGAGCGTGATCGCCCTGCGCTCCGTCGAGACCCACGACTTCATGACCGCCGACTGGAGCCCCCTCCCCTACGACCTCCTCGGCCGCGTGGCGAACCGCATCGTCAACGAGGTCAAAGGCGTGAACCGCGTCGTCTACGACGTGACCAGCAAGCCGCCTGCGACGATTGAGTGGGAGTGAGGGGAGAAAGGACCAAAAGGACGTAAAGGACATAAAGGACGAAGAGATTGCCTTCCGTCCTTTATGTCCTTTCCGGAGGACGTTCCCTCTCCGAGCTCCCTGCCCCACCCGGTGGCATCCTTCTTGCGTTTAGCTATGGGTGTACCCGCCGCGGGCGTTTCCGCGGCTTCGAAAATTGCGCGAGGAGATTGCCATGAAAAACACACATCGTGCCTGGAGCTTGGTTGGCATACTCTTGTTGCTCTCCCCCCTGGCAGCATTTGCGCAGGCGAGGAGCTTTGCCCAGGGTCCCTACCAGGATGTCGAAATCCAGGTAAAGGACCTCGACTCCGACCGGGTGATTGCGACCGTGCAGCCCGGCGGGACCATCACCCTTCGTGAAGGCCAGCGGGTCCGCCTGATCATGGCGGCCGACCATCCGGGCCAGAGGGGCCTCGTCTATCCCGAGACCGAGTTCACCGAGACCGACCCCGGCCGCGGTTGGGTGCGCGTAACCAAGACCAACGTCGACAACGCCAATGCCACCCTGCGGATCGTGCGGCCGAGCGGCACGACCCGTGGCCGCACTGAGACCCTGCACTACCGGATCGTCGAGAACATCGGCATGCCGGACAGCCTGCGCCAGGGCACGATCAACGTTCGGGTGGAGCCCGCGGCCGCTGCTGGCTCAGCGCCGACCTCGGCGGCGACCCGGCAGCAGGCCCGCGACCTGACCAACAAGCTCTACCAGGCGATCCTGATGCGGAACCCGGACGAGACCGGCGCCCGCGCCCACGTCGACAGCATTGCGAAGGGCGGCTATCCGGCGCTGATCCAGGTGGCCGAACGGATCGCCGAAAGCGACGAGAGCCGCATCGGTGTCTACGAGCGCGATGGCGTGTGCAACCAGCAGCGCCTGCTCTCCATGTACAAGAACCTGCTGGGCCTGAGTGCGAATCAGATCGACCGCGAGCAGTGGGAGGAGGACCTCAAGCGCATGAACGCCGGCGACATCGACGCCGTCGTCACGGGGATGGTGCGCTCCCCCCGGTTCCAGCAGCTCCACAACCTCGAGCGGATGGCCATCCGGTACTAACCGGGATGAGCCAAGAAGGAGAATTCTTATGAAGACCACAACCTACCGAGTCTGGGGCCTGATCGCCCTTCTCGTGCTTGTCTCCCCCCTGGCCGTCTTCGCGCAGAAGAGCGCCAGGGCCCAGGGTCCCTACCATGACGTCGAGATCCAGGTTAAGGACCTCTCCAGTGACCAGGTGATCGGCACCATCCAGCCCGGCGGCACGTTTACCCTCACCGAGGGCCAGCGGGTGCGCCTGATCATGACGGCGATCCATCCCGGCCAGGGCAAGGGTGTGTACTACCCCGAGACCCAGTTCTCCGAGACCGAGCCGGGCCGCGGCTGGGTGCGCGTGACCCGGACCAGCGCCGAGAACTCCAGCGCCACGCTGGAGACCGTGCGGCCGAGCCGCAGCGACCGCAACCGCACCGAGACCCTGCGCTACCAGATCACCGAGAACATCGGTATCCCGAACAACCTGCGCCAGGGTACGGTGACCATCCGCGTCGAGCCGGTGTCCGCCTCCTCGGGCTCGGGCCCGTCGTATACGTCCGGCGGGACGGCGCGCGGCCTCACGAACATGCTCTACCGCGGCATCCTGATGCGTGACTTCGACCCGAGCGGCCAGCCGTACGTCGACCGGATCGCCTCCGGCGGTTACAACGAGCTGATCAAGATCGCCGACGAGATCGCCCGTAGCGAGGAGAGCCGGTTCCAGGTCTACACGCGGGGGGAGAGGGTGACCCAGGAGCAGCGCCTGCTCGCCCTTTACCAGAACCTGCTGAACATGAACTCGAACCAGGTCGACCGCGAGCAGTGGAGCTATGACCTGCGCCGCCTGGAAGAGGGCAAGGTCGCTGACGTGGTGCGGGACATGGTCCGCTCCGACCGTTTCCAGGACGTCCACGACGTGAGCAGCGAGCGCACGGCCATCCGGTATTAACCTTCCGACCCGTGTAGGGGCGGCCCTTGTGGCCGCCCTCCGGAGGGCACCCACGAGGGGTGCCCCTACAATCAGGCATCCAGAGAGGGCCGGGCTCCCGCAGAGGGGGTCCGGCCTTATGCTTTGGCCCGTGCTCTTCCGCCGCTCTGTTCCCCCCGCCCGCTACGAGCTCGTGACCCGCGAGGGATGCCATTTGTGCGATGAGATGGCCATCCTGCTCGATGAAGTCCTGCCTTCCCACGGCCTTTCCTGGTCTCCTAGAGACGTCGACGCCGAGCCGGATCTCCGGGAACGCTTCACGGACGTGGTGCCGGTGCTTCTGCGTGACGGCGTGCCTGTTGCGAAGCTCCGGGTAGACAGTCGGAGCCTCGAAAGGATCGTCCGGCGCCGCCGCTGAGGCTTTCGGCGTCGTCGAAAAAGGAGGGAAAGCCTCTTTCCCCGCTTTTCGTGAGACGGAACGAGGAGGGAAGGGGGCCATCCCTCCTTTTTTCGAGGCGCGAAAGGGAGGGACAGAAGGTTTCCCCCGGTTTCCGGAGACGAAAAAATCGGTGAAAGCCTCTTTCCCTCCTTTTCGGGAACGCCGAAACCCGGGGTGAGCGGCTTTCCCTGGATTTCGAGGCGCGGCAAAACGAGGGAAAACGGTTTTCCCTTCTTTCCGGGAGATCGGAAAACCGGGGAGAGGGTATTTCCCCGGATTTCGGGAGGCAGGAAACCTGGGGAGAGAGGCTTTCCCGTTCTTTCGGGAGGCGCGAAATCCGGGGAAGGAGGCTTTCCCCCGGTTTTCAGCCTCCGGGATCGGTCTTCTTTTTCCGGGGACGGCCGCCGCGGAAGGGCTGGATGCCGTGCTCGATCAGCTTCGGGCTGCGGTTGCCGTGACGGAGCCTCATTCCCACGCGCACGACGTTGGCGGTCTTGCTCCCTTCCTCCAGGAGGGTCTGCATCTCGCGGGTGGCGGCCTGCTTGGCGGCAGTCAGCCGGGCCTGCTCCGTGCGGAGCTCCACGACTCGCTTGTACACCTTCGCGAGCTTGGTCCGGGCCGGTTTGAGCTCCGGGTCCTCCTTGGGGTCTTCGTCGGTCGAGTCGAGAATCCGCCGCCAGACCTCGATAGTGTCGGCATGGTTCCGCCGAGGCATTCTCTCTCCTTTATCGGACAGTGGATTGGAGGACGACATGATCCCACGCGCCGGCCGGGCCGTCAACGCGCGCATGGTAAAATGAAGCCTCACAACAGAGAGCGCCTACGGGGGATCTTGAATGGACCTGCTGCTTGGCCTTTTCAGCCTCGGCATCTTCAGCTTCCTGCCGTGGATCATCGCCCTCGTGGCGATCGTCGATTGCGTGCGTCTCGGGGCGCCCTGGTACTGGATCTGGATCATCCTGGCCTTTCCGATGATCGGCGCCGTGGCGTACTTCGTGGTGGTGCGGAGCGGCTGGCTGGGCGGCCGGCGGGTCGCCCTGTCCCCGGACGCGGCGCGGCGGCTCCAGGCCCGGCGCCGTCTGCGCGAGATCAACGTCCAGCTCACCCACTGGCGCGGCCCGGCCGTGCTCGCCGAGGCGGGGGAGGAGCTGCTCGTCCTCGGCAAGCACAAGGAGGCCGAGAAGCACTTCCTGGAAGCCCGCGAGAACGGCGCCGGGATCGACGACGTCAACTTCGGCCTCGCTCAGACCTACCAGATGCAGGGCCGCTTCGCCGATGCCGTGCCCCTCCTCGACGAGCTGGTCCAGGCGCAGCCCGACGCCTACCTGGGCCGGGCGATGCTCCAACTCGGCCGCAGCCTGGACGAGAGCGGCCAGAAGGAGCGCGCCGAGAAGGTGCTGCGCGAAGTCCTGGAGCGCCGGACCATCATCGAGGCCCAGGTGCGCCTCGCCCGCCTCCTCCTCGCCAGGGGGGAGAAGACCGAGGCCCAGCGCCTCCTTCAGGAGGTCAGGACCGACGCCGCCAACCTGCCGCGCTACCTGCGGCGCCAGCACCGTTCCTGGATCTGGACCGCCCGCGCCCTGCGCTCGGGCAGCGCGCGCCTGCCGCGTCCGTACGTGGAGGGAGGAGAGAAGCCCGGCCGGAGGCTGCGCCTGGCGCTCACCGCGGCGGCGGCGGTGGCCGTGGTGGGGCTCGTGGCCGTCTATGGCGCGCGGCAGGCCCAGAGGGCGATGAATACCCAGAGCCTCATGGACTCGGCGGAGCGGTACAGAACACTGTACGCGGAGGTCGAAGGCTTCGACAAGCGCTATCCCTGGACCCGCGGCGGCGACCTGGCGAAGCTCGACCTGACCGCCACCGACCTCGACCGCTATCTGCGCGTGCGCCGCGAGCTGGAGCCGGCGGTGCAGGAGTCGCAGCGGCAGCTCCGCGAGCTCAAGAAGAAGGCGTGGTCGAACGAGGACTCAGACAACCCGATCGCGCGGGCGCTCAACGGCTCGCCGTACCCGTTTGCCGACGAGCGCGCCGCCGATGCGGCCTTCCTGCAATCGGTGCGGGACGCCCTCGACAGGGAGCGGATGGGCCCCCGGGAGCTCATGGATCTCCTCGCCCTGGTCGAGTGGCGTTTCCTGAAGCGGCTGGAAGCGGCGCCCCTGGGGTTGCCCGACTTCCATCAAGGCGACTGGATCGAGGCGTGGGTCATCTCCGAAGCCGGCGTCAAGGCGAGCGGCGACACGCAATACGACCGTCAGCAGGAGCGGGCGGTGCAGCAGGCCCGGGCCAAGCTCGCCAGCTTCGAGCAGCAGGCCGCCGCGTCGGCAGATCTTTCGCCGGCCACGAAAGCACTCCTGGACCATCGCCGGGCTGAGATGGAGCGCTTCGATCCCAAGGGGCTCCCGGCCATCCTCGTAGCGATTGACCCGGCCATGAATCAGGAAGTGCCCTGAAGGATTGCCTCGCGCACGGGGTGATCTCAAGCTCCCTGTCTCCCAGAAGCGCTGCCGCCGCACTATGGGAAGTAGTACCTGGGTCACACGTACGGCTGCAGTTCACGTCCAGTGCCGAAGGCGGAGAGGGGTTTCGCCGTGTTCTGTCCAAACTGTCAGTCAGAGTATGAAGAGGGCTCGACCTGGTGTGCCGAATGCGAGGTCGAGCTCGTGGAAGGGGGGGAGGGAGAGATCGAGTTCCTGCCTTTCCTGGAGGTCACGGAACCGGATCTCTTCGGGGAGCTCACCGAGTGCCTCGAAGAGGCCGGCATCGCCTGGTTCGTGCAGAGCGAGGAGTCGCTCGGCCTGCTGCCGCGGGACGGACGACCCGAGCCGGGTGCCCCCGGCGAGACCGTGGCCATCGTCTACGTGGACAAGACGCGGCTGGACAAGGCCCGCAGCCTGTGCGGCATTGCGCAGACCGTCGCGGCCGGTTAGCCGCGCCCGATTGCCCGCTCGATTGCTAATACCAGGTACGGATTGAGCGGGCTGCCCGCGAGCGGGCGTAGCCCTGGCAGGCGGGTGCTCCACAGGAACGCGGCGGCAGGGAGGTAGAGAAGCTGTCCGTACCAGTGCTTCCGCACCTGGCGGCAGGCCAACCGTCCGTGCGGGCTCAGGGGACGGGCCCGCCAACCCCCCGGGATCTTCGCAAGATAGCCCCGAACCTCCCGCAGGGTAGGCAGGAAGCCCTCGTCCAGGGCATGGACCCGCGCTCCTCCGGCCTGGTTGCCGTGCCAGAAGTCGATGGGGAAGGCGCCGTTCGGGAAGTCGAGCCAGAGCTCGCCCCCGGTCCCCAGCACCCGCAGCAGCTCCCCCAGAAATCGGACGCGCTGCTCGTCCCGGTCCGGCAGCGGGCGCACGGTGTAGGTCTCGCCGCCGGTCTCGGCGACGCCGATGTGCTCGATCACTCCCGAGGAGAGCACGGCATGGAAGAAGCCGCCGGGGAAGGGGAGCTTGAGCGCGTCCGCCACCAGCAGGTGGTCCCGGTGCTTGCGCTCGCGCCATTGCCACTTGCGCAGCGCCGACAGGTCGTTGCCCCAGGCCGCGAAGCCCGCGTCGCGCAGCAGGTCGACCGACAGGCCGTTGCCACAGCCGCAGTCCAGCACCCGCACCTCGCCTGGTGGAAGCTCCAGCTTGCGCGCCAGCCGGCGAAGGAGGGGGAGGTAGTAGCCCTCGATGCGCGAGCGGGTGCCGCCCACCTCGTTCTCCAGCCCTTCCAGGTGCCCGGCCGCCAGCTCCTGCCCGTCGAAGGCGTCGTAATAGACGCCCTGGGCGAAGTCGGCGATCCCGTCCGCGAGCGGATAGGCGAGGCCGCACGCCGCGCAGGAGAGCCCCTCCGGCACATCGGTGAGAGAGCCTCGGCAATTCGGACAGACGTACGGCGTCAAGGCGTGGGCTCCTCCTCCTGGAGGTCCAGCTTCGCCATCTTCTCGGGGCTCTTCTTGAGCTCGCGGGCCAGCTTGAGCCCGAGCTGGCGCTGGAGCTTGCCGCGGTCGGCGGCGGCCGTCTTGCTGGCATCCACCCAGCCGCCGGCCATCATGCCGTGGCCGCCGCCCTTGCCGCGCCGTCCGACCAGGCGGCGCATGACCGAGCCGGCGTCCGCCCGCGAGTTCGTGGTGCGGATCGAGAGGTAGAGGCGCTCGCCGAAGAAGCCGGTGCAGAGCGACCAGGTCTTCCCTTCCATGCGCAGCAGCAGGTCCGCGATCTCGGGCACGATGTCGGGCTGCTCCACGTCCCCGAGATGGCTGACGATCAGCGAATCCACGGAGATCAGGTTCTCCAGCGCCTCGTGCAGGTTGCCGTAGTAGGTCAGGGGCAGGCGCGGGTTCTGGATGCGGGCCAGGACGCGATGGTTCGCGTGTGGGAAGAAATGGTCGTAGATGGCCTTGTCCGGCCCGGCCCACTCGCGGGAGAAGTCCTGGGTCTCGGAGCGGATGGCGTAGATGAGGGCCGTGGCCACCGCGTGCGTGTAGCGGACGCCGCTCGCCAGCAGGTACTCGGCCACGATCGTCGCCGTCGCGCCGTAGGGGGGGCGGATGTCGATGAAGGGCATCGACTGGGTGTTGGTGCGGATGGGGTGATGGTCGAGGACCAGGTCCGGCGTGATGCGCGGGGGGAGCTGGTTGTTGCCGCTGCGCGGCTGGGTGTCCACGAGGGCGAAGCGCTCGTACTTCTTCCAGCTCAGGTTGCGCACGTGGCTGAGCTTCAGGTGGAGGCTCTTGACCATCTCCCGGTTCTCGGCCCGGCCGACGATGCCGCCGTAGGCGATGGTGACCCTCTGCTTGAAGGCGCTGCGCAGGACGTTGGAGAGGATCATGGCCGAGGCCAGCGCGTCCGGGTCCGGGTTGTCGTGGGTGAGGACCAGCCAGCGCCCGCCCCTGCTGTCCCGCCGGATGAGCTCGGACAGCTTCTGGAAGCACTCGCGGGTGGCGTCGGTGATCATGGGGAGCGTCCGTTATAGCATGGTCGTCGAGGGGAGAAATCATGCGCCACGTCCGAACGTCGTTGCTGATCGCGGTCTGCGGGCTCGTCCTGAGCAAGCCTCTCCTTGCACAGGTGGAGGAGGCCCTTGGAGCAATCCGCCCGCAGGCGATCCGGGCGCACATGCGCTTCCTGTCCGACGACCTTCTGGAAGGCCGCGGGACCGCGACGCGAGGCTATGACATCGCCGCTAGGTATGTGGCCGCCCGCTTCGAGGAGCTGGGGCTCGAGCCGTCGGGAACCGGGGGGAGCTATTTCCAGCAGGTCCCGATGCTGCAGATGACGACGGTAGAAGCCGAGTGCTCCCTGACCCTCCTCCGCGACGGCCGCGAGATCGAGCTGGAGTACGGTCCGGACTTCCTCGTCCGCTCCGCCGTGGAGGAGGCGAGCGCCTCCGCTCCCGTGGTCTTCGCCGGGTTCGGCGTGACCGCGCCGGAGCTGGGTTACGACGACTACGCCGGTCTCGACGTGCGGGGCAAGATCGTGGCGATCCTGATGGGCTCGCCTTCGACGTTCCCGAGCGACCAGAGGGCCTACTACTCGGACCGGGCCGTCCAGGCCAGGAACGCGGCGGCCCGGGGCGCGGTCGGCTTGCTGGGGGTCTACACGCCGGAGCGGGAGCGCAGGTTCTCCTGGGAAGCCGCCAGGCGGCACTCCCACCGGCCCTCCTCTTCATGGGTGGACGAGGCGGGGAAGCCGCAGTTCTCCACCCTGCTGCCCGCCGCCGCCCTGAGCATGAAGGGAGCGAAGGAGCTCTTCGCGGGCGCGCCGAGCACGCTCGAAGAGATCTACGCCGCCGGGGAGGCCGGCCGGCCTCCGGCCTTCGAGCTGCCCGTGCGGGCCAGCCTTCGCACCGCGGGCCGGGGCAAGCGGGCCGAGAGCCCGAACGTGGCCGCGGTGCTGCGCGGCTCGGATCCGAAGCTGCGGGACGAGTACGTCGTCCTGAGCGCCCATCTCGATCACGTGGGGATGGAGCCGGCGGGTACGGAAGGCGACACTGTCTACAACGGGGCCTACGACAACGCCTCCGGGATCGCCGTCATGCTCGAGGTCGCCAATGCGTTCACCCGCCTTCCCGCGCCCCGCAGGTCCGTGCTCTTCCTCGCCGTCACCGGAGAGGAAGAGGGCCTGAACGGCTCGGAATACTTCGCCCATTACCCCACGGTGCCCATCGACCGCATCGTGGCCAACACCAACCTCGACATGTTCCTGATGCTCTACCCGCTGCGCGACGTCATCGCCTTCGGCGCGGAGCATTCGAGCCTCGACCGCGTGGTGCGGGAAGCGGCGGGCCGGCTCGGCATCGAGGTCAGCCCGGACCCGTTCCCGGAGCAGGTGCTGTTCATCCGCAGCGATCACTACGCGTTCGTCAAGCAGGGAGTGCCGGCGATCTTCCTCTCCGTCGGCCTCCAGTCGGCGGATCCCGCGGTCGATAGTAGGGCGCTCTGGGGAAAGTGGATGCAGGAGGTCTACCACAAGCCCGGCGACGACATGAGCCAGGCGATCGACTTCGGATCCGGCGTGCAGTTCGCGAAGCTGAACTTCCTCATCAGCTACCAGGTGGCGCAGGACGAGAAGCCCCCGGCCTGGAATCCAGGGGACTTCTTCGGCGACCTGTTCGGCCGTGCGAAGTAAGGGAGCCTCGGCAGGGGAAGCCTTCGTTCCCCGGGGAAAAGTTTGACGTCAGTGCTCGACGTGGTGCGCCAACATTTTGACAGAAAGGAAGGACGGGCCTTACCTGAAGGATCAGTCTCCACGTCTGGCAGAGATGGCCCCGACCGGGAGGCTCCCGGTTGTTCTGATATTTGCCGGGTCAGCGATACAAGAACAGGCTCGGAGGAGGCATCGGGGACCGCATATCATCGATGTAGACATCACAGGGCCGTTCTGGTCCATCAGGACAAGCCCGCTTCCTGATCAGTAGGCCATCGCGGGCGAACTCGTCAACCAGGAACACATTTTGATCCTCATCGAGATAGAATCGAACCTTCCCGATCGGAAATTTGTCAGATTCAGAGTAGGTAAACTCGTCCTGTGCCACCAGTCGCCCGTCAAAAAGTCGCCGCAAAAGCAGCTGGTCCTCATTCCAGAGATCGATTCCCCGGACGACTCCCCAGCGATCGCTGTAGACCTCAGTGCCAGACTCCGGATTCACGTGAGGGTGGATATCCAAGAGCGCTCTGTCAATGGATTGGACCTCCCTCTGCAGGCGTTGGAGCCGCTTGAACTCATAGGTGCGGCAGCCGGAGAAGAGAAGGGATGCCAGGAAGACCGATCCGACTGACGCGAACAAGCAGGCGGCGAGCAATCTGCGGAGTGACACGCTCATATAGCCGCGCCCGTTCCGCTCGTTAGGTGGTCTTTCCTTCTTGGAATTATTTCGAATTGCGGACGCTATCTTCTGAAATTCGCTCTCCCAATTGGCTCGATCACGGCAATCGCTCCCGTGGCGAATAACGAGAAACGCAGGTGGCTCGCAGTCGCGAAGCAGAATAGGGATGATCAGACGGTTCGCTCTTTGGACGAGAACATCAATCTCCTGCTGCACCATTCCTGACCCCATCGCGTCGGGGCTGAGAACGACGATTCCTGGGATCTCTTCGCTGAGAACCCTTTGGATTTTCGTGGGCCACGGCTCTCCAAGCTGAATCGAGCCGCCGGCCCAGAAGGGATTTATCCCATCGCTTTCGAGAAATGTAACGAGTTGCTGAACGAATTCCCTGTCCTCGCTGGAGTAGGCAATGAAGACGTCGTAGCGGAGGAGCGAGCCCAGGATCATAGAGTCTTCGCCGAGGTCCGCCGCCGGTCCGCCCAATATAGGACGAGCAGGGTCAGTGGCGAGCCCAATAACAGGGCGTACCAAATCAGATTTGCACCGATCAACAGGCTTCCCGGCCGGCGCAGGCCACAGAGGATCAAGGCTGCCAGCAAGAGGGCAAGCGCAATGCCTTGCCTCAACCTTCGAACCAGAAGCGCATCGGTAGCGCGCGCGGCCCGGCTGTTGGTCGGAACGAATCTGACCGAGGCGCCTAGTGCTGAGGTAAGCATCGCTCCAGCCAGAGGGAGAATCAGTAACGCCAAAGGAGCATTTCCAAAAACCGTCGAGACGAGAAGATCGCGCCAACGGACCCCTTCCCGGCGTGCCAGGGCCAGGCGGAGTACAACAAACAGAAGCGAGACAAGAAGCAGTGCCCACAAGCTCAGGCCATAGGGCGCATATCCCGGCTCCATCTGCAGGGACCGCCCGAAGAAGCCCAGGGCGACCTCGGGATGCCGGGGGCCGTTCCACAAGGACAGGAACAACAGGAGAGTCCCGGCAATCGGCAGGCCGAAGAGCAGCAGATGGCGGCAGAGGAGGAGCTTGAGCCGCACCGGGACCTCCTGCCAATCACGCCGGAAGATCTCAATGGTCTGCCGCGCCCAGCGGAGGGTCCGGCGGTTGTAGGCTGTGATTGTCTCGGGATCTTCGTCCTGCGTCCAGACATCCACGAGGGTAATATTCCATCCGAGCGCGGCCAACTCAAGGCTGAGCGCCGTATCCTCGGCGGTGAGCGTCTCGTCGAATCCTCCCAGATGATGGATTGGGGCTAGGCGGAGGAGCTGGTTGTGGCCGCTGGAGAGGGCGATCCCGAGAGGACCATGAAGCCTCTCCAGAATCCGTGCCCGTGGCCGGGCGATGACCGCGAGAGAGGTCGCAAAGAGGGAACCGGGTCTCGGGACCGGTTCGATCTTGGCCTGAAAAACGGCTGTGCTCAGATTATCGGGATGTTCGGCTGCTTGGAGCAGAGTGTCCGCCGCTTCGACACTTACGAGGCTGTCGGCGTCGAGCAACAGGGTATACTCGAAGCTCGGGCCAAACCGCTCCAGCCAGTGATTGAGATTGCCCGCTTTCGCGCCTTTCCGAGAGGTCCGGCAGATTTGGGTGACTCCCTGCGGGATGAGATTCGATGGAATCGACGGGCCGCTCGAATCATCAAGAAGGAACACTTGATACCCGATTGCGGCGAGAGGCGCCAGATCCGAAAGGCGACGCTCGCTCCAATCATCACAGACGGTCATGAGCACGGCGACCTTTTGCCGGGGCGGCGGCGCCTGCACAACGGGAACGCGGCAGGGTGCCCAGGCGAGCGCAAGAATAAGCTCGACGACCTCGGTGGCGAACCCAAGGGCAACAAGACTATAGAGAGTGAATGCAACCAGTGAGGAGACGGAGCTGTTCCACGGCCAAACGATCAACGGTAGGACGAGGGCTGTATACATAACGACCAATAAAGCCCCTGCGGTCCTGTGCTTCGAGGTCAACGTTGTCTCCAAACCACAAGCGGCTTCGATTGATTCCACGGTGGAATCGACTGAAGCCTCATTCCGGTGCGCAGTCGCCGTCCCAGCAGGAAGTTGGTGAGAGGCATATCCGCCGAGGCCAGGACGACGAGGTAATAGTTCTCGCCCTTTCCTTCGGTGGGAGTTCCAAGATGGCTTTTAATCGCCCATCGGCCTGAAACAGGATCCGGGCGAACGAGGTCTTGTACCCACCAAGTCTTGTCCTTTTCACTGCGAACGGCCAGTGTGACCAATGCCTCGGTGGGATTCGCCGTCCCTTCAACCCGCAGCTTGAAGCCTTCGACGATGGCCCCACCTTCGGGCCGCGTGATGTGCAACTCGACCGCCCGGGGTCTCAGGCTCGTCCGGAGAAAGAACAGGAGAGCGAGCACCGCGATCGTGGCGAGAAGGCTGGCCACCAGGGTGGGGCGGCGACCCACGCCGATCCACCCTGCCATCAGGAAGACGGCTCCACCGCCCAGGAGAGCCAAGCCTAGCCAGACCATCAGGAGAGAAAAGCTCAAATGTCACCGTTGCAGCGGATATCTCAGAGGTTCTCAACCAGAGTACTCTAAACGTCTCGGATAGGTCAACGAGCACCGCCCTCACTGAGGTGCGCGCGAATTGGCCTGGTGTCCGGCGAGGAAGACGGGCTGAACGGCTCGAGCTTCTACGCACATCACCCCCTCTCGGTGCCGATCGACGACGAGGAATCCCGGGGGATTTCTTCGGCGCCCCGGCGTGCTACGATCCGGCCGGCCATGATCCAGGAGCTCTTTCGCATCGGACCGTTCGCGATCAGCCCGTTCGGGGTGATGCTGGTCCTCTCGTTCGTCGCCGGTTACCTCCAGCTTCTCTGGGGGATGCGCCGCTTCGGCCTGGGCGACGACGAAGACGCGAGCGCCATCGTCTTCGCCGCCGGCGTGGGCGGGATCGTGGGCGCCAAGATCTATTACGCCCTCCTGAACCGGGACCTGGCGGTGCTTTTCGACCGCTCCGGCCTGGTCTGGTACGGCGGCCTGATCCTCGGCGCCGCGGCCGTGCTCTTCACCATGTACAAGCGCCGGCTCTTCGTCTGGCGCATGGCGGACGTCGCCGCCCTGGCGCTCGCGCTGGGCTATGGCGTCGGCCGGATCGGCTGCTTCCTGGTGGGGGACGACTACGGCCGGCCCACCGACCTGCCCTGGGGCGTGGCCTTCCCCGTGGGCCTGCCGCCGACCACGGCCGGCGAGCTGCGCAGCCTGTTCGGCGTGGACATCCCGGCCAGCGTGGCGGACAGCGAGCTCCTGCGCGTACACCCGACGCAGATCTACGAGACCCTCGCCAGCCTCGCCATCTGGGGCTTCGGCCTGTGGCTGCTCCGGAGAAGGGAAGGCGAGGATCGGGGGGTGGGCGTGGTGGCCCTCACGGTCATCGCCCTGATGGCGGTCGAGCGCTTCCTGGTCGAGATCCTGCGCGCCAAGGACGACCGCTTCTTCGGCTCGTTCACGCTCGCCCAGGTCATCAGCGTGCTCATCGTGGCCGTGGTCCTCGCGATCTCCTGGATGCGCCGCCGCCGTCTCCAGCTCCGCACGGCTTGAAGGTTGCAGATGCCTGCCCGTCGGACGCCGCCGCGGCTCCTGACCATCGCCGGCTCCGATTCCGGCGGCGGGGCCGGCATTCAAGCCGACCTCAAGACCTTCGCCGCGCACGGCGCCTACGGCATGAGCGCCATCACCGCCCTGACCGCCCAGAACACCCTCGGCGTGCGCGCCGTCCACGAAGTCCCGCCGGAGATGGTCGCCGCCCAGATCGACGCCGTCTTCGAGGACATCGGGGTCGACGCGGTCAAGATCGGCATGCTGGCGAGCGCGCCGATCGTCCGCGCCGTGGCGGACCGTCTCCGGTTCTGGAAGCCGTTGCGCGTGGTGCTCGATCCGGTCATGGTGGCCAAGAGCGGCGACGCGCTGCTGCGCGACGATGCGGTCGAAGCGTTGCTGGAGGAGCTGGTCCCGCTCTGCACGATCGTCACGCCGAACCTGCCCGAGCTGGAAAGGATGACCGGTGGCCAGGGGCCGGAGGAGCTCGCGAAGCGCGGACCCGCGGTGCTGGCCAAGGGCGGGCATGCGGAAGGAGATGAGGTCGTGGATGTGTTGATTGCGAATGGGGAGGTCCACCGCTTCCGCCATCCGCGACTCGCGACCTCCTCGACCCACGGCACCGGCTGCACGCTCTCCTCGGCGATCGCGGCGCGGCTGGGCCGGGGCGAGGACCTGCCGCGGGCGGTCGGCGGCGCGATCGAATACCTACATGGGGCCATGAAGGCCGCGTACCCGCTGGGCTCGGGCCATGGCCCCGTGGACCATCTTTGGAGAGAAGCATGAGCGACGTTCTGGATCTGTTGGTGGTGGGGGCCGGCCCCACGGGGATCGCCATCGGCGCGGAGGCGCGGCGCCGCGGCGTCGGCGTGCTCGTCATGGACCGCGGCCCGCTCACCGCCGCGATCCAGGGGTATCCGACCTTCATGGAGTTCTTCACCACCCGCGACCGCCTGGAGATCGCGGACATCCCTTTCACCATCCCCGACGACAAGCCGACCCGCCGCCAGGCCCTGTCCTACTACCGCATGGTCGTCGACCGCTACCAGATCCCCCTGGCCCTCTATGAAGAGGTCCTGGAGATCCGCAAGGAAGGAGAAGGCTTTGTGGTCTCTTCGAACAAGAGGGAGATCCGGGCCCGGGCCGTGGCCGTGGCGACCGGCTACTTCGGCAATCCCCGTCGCCTGGGCGTGCCCGGCGAGGACCTCCCCTGGGTCTCGACGCGTTACAAGGAAGCCTACCCGCACTATCGCCAGGATGTGGTCATCATCGGAGCCGGCAACACCGCGGCCGAGGCGGCGCTCGACCTCTGGCGCAACGGAGCGCGGGTGACCCTCGTCCATCGCGGTCCGCACGTCAAGTCCGGGGTCAAGTACTGGGTCAAGCCGGACATCGAGAACCGCATCGAAGAGGGCTCGATCGCGTCCCGTTTCAACTCGCTGGTCTGCGCCTTCCGGGAAGGCGGAGTGGAGATCCAGGGGCCGAACGGGCTCGAGCTGCTGCCCGCCCAGTCGTCCTACGTGCTCGTCGGCTACACCCCCGAGGTCGATCTCCTGCAACGCGCGGGCGTGCGCATCGATCCGGAGAGCCTGGAGCCCGCGTACGCCCCGGCCACCTGCGAGTCGAACGTGCCGGGGCTCTACGTGGCCGGCACGATCCAGGCCGGCCGCCGCACCGACCGCATCTTCATCGAGAACTCCCGCGATCACGGACCGCTCATCGTGGACCACCTGGTGCGGCGGCTGGCGCAGGTGCCCGCCCTTACCTGAGACAGCCCTGAAACTTTTTCGGCCCAGCACCGGTCCAAGCCTGAGAGGAGGTTCCCCGATGAATGGATCCATGATGGTGATTGCCTTGGCGTTGGCGCTGACGGCCGAAACGAAGCCGGCTGAGATCCCGATCATCGGCGAGACCATCGACGTCCGCGTGGTCAACGTGGAAGTGGTGGCCACCTCCGGCGGCGAGCTCGTGCGCGGCCTTACCGCCGCCGACTTCCGCCTCCTGATCGACGGCAAAGAGGTGCCCATCGAGTTCTTCACCGAGGTCGCCGAAGGCACGGCCGCCCCCTCCGCCGAGGGACCGGCCGCCCCGGTCGCCCCGGCCGAGGCGGTCCCCCGCAGCTACCTGGTTTTCATCGACGAGTCGTTCGCCGTCGCCGGGCCGCGCAACGTCGTGCTGGAGAAGCTGGAAGCGGACCTGAAGCTCATGGGTCCCAAGGACCAGATGGCCGTGCTCGCTTTCAACGGCTCGATAATCGAGGTGCTGAGCCCCTGGACCTCCGACAAGGCGGCTCTCGCCGAGGTGCTGCGCCAGGCGCGGCAGCGCGAGGCCAAGGGCAACAAGGCCCTGGCCCAGGTCCGCAGCCTGAAGAATGACGAGGATTGGGCCATCGAGGCGGCCGAGTCGGGCGCGCTCGAAGGGGACGAGGTGGCCGCGATGCTGAAAGCGATGGCCCCGCGGATCGGCCCTGAGGCGCGCACCCAGCTCGGCAAGACGGCACTGGCCATGGCCGGCACCCTGCGCGGATTCGAGGTGCCGGCCGGGCGCAAAGTGATGCTCCTCCTCTCCGGCGGCTGGTCCATCGGCGTCGCGCCTCGCCTCTACGGCCCGGTGGTGAACGCTGCCAACCAGCTCGGCTACACGATCTATCCCGTGGATGTGGCGAGCCCCACGATCGAGACCCTGAAGATGCTCGACTCGGTGGCCATCCAGACCGGCGGCCGGGTGGTGACCTCGGTCAAACAGGAAGTCTTCCGGCAGGTGGTGGCGGACTCGGGCTCCTACTACTGGATCGGCTTCACGCCGAGCTGGCAGGCGAACGACCGCAGCCATTCCATCCAGGTGGAGTCGAAGCGCCCCGGTGTCGCGATGCGCGCGCGGACCGGCTTCCCCGACCTCTCGAAGAAGACCGAGAACGCCAGGAAGGCCGAGAGCGTGCTGCTCTTCGGCGGCGATCAGAACGACCGCAAGCTGAAGGTCCTGCTCGGCAAGGTGAAGCCGTTCGGCCGCCGGGAAATCGAGCTGCCGGTGACCGTGGGCGTGCCGGTCGAGGCGCTGGCGTTGACCCCGTCGGGAAAAGGCTACATCGCCGAAGCGCCGCTCGCCGTGGCCGCGCTCGACGGCCAGGGCGGACGCGCCGAGATTCCGCTGGCCAAGCTGCGGGTGTCGATCAAGGAAGTCCCCCAGGCCGGCGGCCTGGCCCGCTTCCAGACCACTCTGCGACTGAGCCGCGCGCCGCAACGCCTGGTGTTCACCGTCCGCGACGAGGTGAACGGCGACACCCTCTGGCAGGAAGTGGAGGTCGATCCGGCTCCATGAAGCTGCTGTTGGCATTGGTGCTGGCTCTATCAGCTCAGGAGACGAAGCCGCCCGAGATCCCGGTCATCGGCGAGACCATCGACGTGCGCGTGGTCAACGTGGAAGTGGTTGCCACTGCCGAAGGCGAGCTCGTGCGCGGCCTCACCGCCGCCGACTTCCGCCTCCTGATCGACGGCAAGGAGGTGCCGATCGAGTTCTTCACCGAGGTCGCCGAGGGTGCTTCCATAACATCGGCCGCGCCATCCGCCACGGGACCGGCCGCCCCGGTTGCCCCTGCCGAGGCGGTCCCCCGCAGCTACCTGGTCTTCGTCGACGAGTCCTTCTCCGTCTCCGAGCCGCGCAACGTAGTGCTGGAGAAGCTGGAAGCCGATCTCAGCCTGATGGGTCCCGAGGACCAGATGGCCGTGCTCGCGTTCAACGGCTCCAAGATCGAGGTGTTGAGCCCGTGGACCTCCGACAAGGCCGGCCTCGCCCAGGCCCTGCGCCTGGCGCGGCAGCGGGAGGCGAAGGGGAACATGGCCCTGGCCCAGCACCGCAGCCTCGCCAACGACTCCGATATGTCCGAGGGGGCGGCCTTTGACGTGGGGCTCGAACCTCACGAGGTCGCGCAGCTCCTGGCGACTCTGGACGCCCGGGTCAGCCCCGAGGCGCGGACGCAGCTCGGCAAGACGGCCCTCGCCATGGCCGGCACCCTGCGCGGCTTCGAGGTTCCGCCAGGGCGCAAGGTGATGCTCATGCTCTCCGGCGGCTGGTCCCTCGGGGTCGCGCCGAGCCTCTACGGTCCGGTGGTGAGCGCCGCCAACCAGCTCGGCTACACGATCTATCCCGTGGACGTGGCGAGCCCCACGCCGCAGAATCTCAAGATGCTCGACACGGTGGCGAAGCAGACCGGCGGCCGGGTCGCCAACTCGCTCAAGCAGGACGTCTTCCGCCAGGTGGTGACGGATTCGGGCTCCTACTACTGGCTCGGCTTCACGCCGAGCTGGCAGGCGAACGACCGCAGCCACGCGATCAAGGTGGAATCCAAGCGCCCCGGCGTGACGGTGCGGGCGCGGACCGGCTTCCCCGACCTCTCCAAGAGGACCGAAAACGCGAGAAAGGCCGAGAGCGTGCTGCTCTTCGGCGGCGACAAGGTCGACCGCAGGCTGACCATCCTGCTCGGCAAGACGAAGCCGCGAGGCCGCCGGGAAGTCGAGCTGCCGGTGACCCTCGGCGTGCCGGTCGAGGCCCTCGCCCTGACCCCCTCGGGGAGGGGATACGTTGCCGAGGCGCCGCTGGCCGTCGTCGCGCTCGACGACCAGGGCGGGCGCACCGAGATCCCGCTCGCCAAGCTGCGAGTGGCGATCAAGAAAGTCCCCGAGGCCGGCGGCCTGGCCCGCTTCCAGACCACCCTGCGCCTGCGCCGCGCGCCGCAGAGGCTGGTGTTCACGGTGCGCGACGAGGTCAACGGCGGCACGATGTGGCAAGAAGTCGCGTTCGCGCCCTGAACCGAGCCCGCCGACCCTCATGGGTCCATCGATGGCAAGCGCGTTATTTCAAGTGCGCAACACCTTATAGAGTGGGTGGCTATGCTGCCAGCCAAGAACGCTAGGAGGTCAGTTGGCTATGAAGAAGCTCATCACGCTTCTGGGTCTCTTTGCCCTTGCTGCTGTGGTCCCCGCTCTCGCGGCCGAAAGCCCGCCACCGACGATCCCCTTCGACCTCATGACCTCTTCTCCGGCCTGCTCTACGGCGGCCACCAGCTCGGTTGCCAGCACTCAACCCAGCGAGCTGCCGTCCTGGCTCGCCGCCAATCCCCAGCTATTGACAGAGGCCCAGGCAGCGGGTTGCGTGTCCTATTGCATATATGCCTGCGGAGGATGTTGCGCTTTTCCCGCTCCCGGCGTCTGCTATTGCTGCTAAGTACTCAGCCACCGGTCCGCCCACATGAAGAGGACTGGTCTCCAGGGCGGGGCTTGTCCCCGCCCCGGTAGACCCCTCTACCCAGCGGGTAGACCCCTCTACCCAGCGGGTAGACCCCTCTACCCAGCGGGTAGACCCCTCTACCCAGCGG
>DASUNJ010000092.1:0-12891 GCA_036277235.1 Thermoanaerobaculia bacterium
CCGACCTGCTGGACGCGGGGCGGGGGGACGAGGTGATCGTGGAGGTATTGGAAGGAGCGCGCCCGGTGCGCCGCATGCGGGTGGTTCAGGTGGTGGACCAGTACATGGGCACCTTCGCCTACATGCGGATCGACGCGGTCCACCGGTTGATGGACGGCCAGTCGATCTCGGGCGCCTACCTGCAGGTGGAACCCTCGCGGGCGGACGAGCTCTACCGCCGGCTCAAGGAGATGCCGCGCGTGGCGGCGGTGGGCCGCAAGGCGGCGGCGGTGCAGAGCTTCCAGGAGAGCATCGCCAAGAACCTCGGCGTGATGATCTTCTTCTTCACCCTGTTCGCGACCATCATCGCCTTCGGGGTGGTCTACAACAGCGCCCGCATCTCGCTCTCGGAGCGCAGCCGCGAGCTGGCGAGCCTGCGCGTGCTCGGCTTCCGGCGCTCCGAAATTTCCTTCATCTTTCTGGGCGAGCTGACGATCGTGACGCTGCTCGCGCTGCCGGTGGGCTTCGCGCTCGGCTGGGCCATCTCGGCCTGGGCGATGCAGTCGTTCGCCACCGAGCTGTACCGTTTCCCGACCGTGATGACCCGCCAGGCGTTCGCGGCGGCGGGCCTGACGGTCATCCTCGCCTCGCTGGTCTCGGGGCTCGCGGTTCGCCGCCAACTCGACCGGCTCGACCTCATCGGCGTGCTCAAGATGCGGGAGTGACTCCCATGAAGCCCCATCTGCAGATATCCAAGAAGGTCCTGATGTTCGCCCTGCCCGTAGTGGTGGTCGCGGGCTTCGTCGTCGCATTGCGTCCCGATCCCTTTCCCGTGGACGTGGCCGCGGTCGGCCGCGGACCGTTGCGCGTGACCCTGGACGAGGAGGGAGAGACGCGGGTGCGCGACCGCTTCGTGGTCTCGGCCCCGTTCACCGGCCGCATCCTGCGCATCGAGCTGGAGCCGGGGGAGCCGGTGCGGGCCGGCGGCGTGCTCGCCGTCCTGCGCCCGGCCGAGTCGAACCTCCTGGACGCCCGCAGCCGGGCTTCCTCGGAGGCGCGCGTGCGCACGGCGGAAGCCGCGTTGGGGCGAGCCCGCGCCGACCGGGAGCGCGCCCGCGCCGAGCTGCGCTTCGCGCAGTCCGACCTCAAGCGGGCCGAGGCCCTGGGCAAGCAGGGGATCGTCTCCCGCGAGGAGGTGGAGGTGGCGCAGATCGCGGTCGAGACCCGGCAGGAGACGCTCAAGGCCGCCGAGTTCGAGATCCAGATGGCCCAGAGCGAGCTGTCCGCGGCCCGCGCCGGCCTGCTGGAGGCAGGAGAGGGAGGCGGGGGCGGCGCATACGAGGTGCGCTCGCCCGTGGACGGCACGGTGCTGCGCCGCCTGCGCGAGAGCGAGACGGTCGTGCCCGCGGGCGAGCCGTTGATGGAGGTGGGCGATCCGGCCAGCCTGGAAATCGTCGCCGACCTGCTCTCGACCGACGCGGCGCGGCTCCGTCCGGGTCAGCCGGTGGAGATCGAGCAGTGGGGAGGGGGCAAGGCGCTGGCCGGCCGCGTGCGGAGGGTCGAGCCCTCGGGTTTCCTGAAGATCTCCGCCCTGGGAGTGGAGGAGCAGCGGGTCAACGTGATCATCGACCTCGCCGGCTCGCCCGAGGAGCGCCGCGGTCTGGGAGACGGCTTCCGGGTAGAGGTGAGGGTGGTGGTCTGGGACAGCCCGGACGCCGTCCAGGTGCCCACGAGTGCGCTCTTCCGAGACGAGCAGGGCTGGGCCGCCTTCGTCCTGGAGAACGGCAAGGCCGCGCGCCGGAGGGTGGAGGTGGGTCCGCAGAGCGATCGAGCGGCCGCGGTGCTCTCGGGATTGAAGGAGGGGGAGAAGGTGATCATCCACCCGAACGCGGATGTCACGGATGGGGTGGAGGTGGAGGAGCGGTAGCGGCCTGAAAAGGACCAAAAGGACATAAAGGACACAAAGGACCTCAAGGACACCAGGGACGCCCCTCCGGGTCCTTTAAGTCCTTGGTGTCCTTGAGGTCGTTTAGGTCCTTGCCGCCCCGGCCTCCCCGAGCAAATCCGCCAGCAGCAGCACCCGCCGCTGAAGCGAGCGCAGCTCCACGTACTCCTCGCGCGTGTGCATGCCGCCGCCCACCGGCCCCAGGCCGTCGAGGACGGGCAGGCGGCCGGGGTCGGGGAGGAAGTTGGGGAAGGAGATGCCGCCGCGCTCGCGCTCGACTTCCAGCGTCCAGCCGCGGGCGGCGGCAAGGGCGACGGCCCTGCTACTGACGGCGGCGTGCGGACCGGCCGGATCCACCGGGGGGATCAGGGGCTCGCGGGTGAGGATCATCTCGGTCCCGGTGTCCCGGGCGATCATCCGGGCCAGGGAGCGCAGGCGGTCTTCCATCTCGGGATCTTCCTTGGGACGCAGGAAGCGCGCCTCGCCTTCCACGATGGCGCGGTCGGGCACGATGTTGAGCTGCCGGTCCGTGCCGACCAGGGAGTGCGCGGCGGCAAGGTTCTCCACGAAGCCGGCATCCCCCGCGACCAGGCGGCCCACGTTCACGGTTGGGCCGCCGCTGCGCTGCGAGAGCGACTCGGCCTCGACACACCAGCGGGCGGCGGCGGTCAGGGCGGAGCGGCCTTCCCAATAGTGGAGGCCCGAATGCGCGGCCTGGCCCTTGACGGTCAGCCGCCAGTCGAACATGCCGCGGCGCCCCGCGACCATGGTCTCGGCCTCCCCCGCCGGCTCGCCCGGCTCCAGGACCCAGAGCGCCCGCGCCCCCTCTCCCCAGCGCTTCATGGAGCCGTGGGAGATCGGGCCTCCGACCTCCTCGTCCGGGACCACGACGAGCAGCAGGTCGTCCGGCGGCTTCACGCCCTGATGGGCGAGCAGGTCGAGCGCTCCCAGAAAGGCGGCGAGGCCGCCCTTCATGTCGATGGCGCCGGTGGCGAGGAGGCGATCCCCTTCGATCCTGGGCTCCGCGGCCGGAAGCACCGTATCCATGTGTCCGATCAGAAGGAGGTGTCCGCGGGAGGTGTCCACCCCCCGGGCCACGAGCACCGGCTCGCCGGACTCCTCCCGGACCTCGGGCGTCAATCCGCGGGCGGACAGCTCCACGGAGAGCCGCTCAGTCATCTTCCGCAACCCCGCCAGGTCACCGCTGGGGGAGGAGATCGCGGTCAGATCGCGCAGGAGCTGGAGCGTGCGCTCGAAGATCGAAGAGGGAAGGTCGGCGGTCATGCGCCATAGCCTAACTCAGAGGGAGGGGGCGCTGTTCCTGGGAGCGCCGGCGTCCCGCCGGCTAGTCCGGCGAAATCGGCGGAACGCCGACCTCTGTCCCTGCCTCCGGAAAAGGCCGGGCCTTCGGCCCATGTCCTGAGAATGCCGGCGAGACGCCAGCGCTCCCAGGGACAGCGCGACGCACACCACTTCGGAGGCAAAGTCAGCGCGGAGAGGGGACGGGGGTGAGGGCCTTTTCCAGCCACTCCACCTCCCGTCTCCGCCGCTCGTACCCCGTCTCCTCGACCAGCCTCCGCGCCCGTGTCACGTGCCGTTCCAGGCCGTCGCGGTCCCCCCGCTGCCGGCAGAGCCGGGCCCATTCCAGGTGGGTATCGCACTCGTGCAGGCGCATCGAGCCTCGCTCGGCGATCTCCAGCGCCTCGGAAAGGTCCGCCTCGGCAGAGGCCGCTTGATTCCGGAGCCGCCGCAAGGCGGCCCGGGCCAGGAGGCCGAGGGGGAAATAGTGTTCCTGGCCCGCCCGCCGCAGGCCCTCCACGGCGTGATTCAGGTGCTCCGCGGCCTTGACGAGATCCGCTTCCGCCTCCTCGCCGGGAGCCGTCCGGGGGGCCGTTAGAGCCAGGCCGAGATGGGCTCGCCCCAGGCTCAGGTGGTCGAGGGCAATTGCCAGGAGAGAGAGGCGGTTCTGTTTCGCCCACTGCAGTGTCTGCTCCGCCCGCTCCCGCACCTCCCGGCACGCCACGCAGAACCGCCGCGACGCCTCCGGATCCGCGGCGAGACCGTCCGTAGCGGTCCCATCCTCTGGCTCCCCACGGCTCAGCAGCAGGTCGCAGTACAAATAACCCCGAAGCGAGTAAAGTCGGGGGTAGTCGGGTTGGTCCTCCGCCTGAAGAGCCTCGGCCTCGCGAAAGGCCTCCGCGCTCTCCTCCCAACGGCCCGCTTGGTGCAGTGCATCGGCCAGCGTCGTCCTTTTGCCCATCCGCTGGAAGGCACCGCCCATGCGGTCGGCTAGGTCGACGCTCTGCTTGCCAAAGGCCACGGCACGCTCCACCTCACCCAGGGTCAGGGTCAGCTCGCTAAGGTTGCCGGCAGTGATCGCCGCTGTCTTCCAGTTCTCCGTAGCCATGCACTGACCCAGCCCAGCCTCCATCGGCTGAACCGCTTCCGCCAGCCGGCCCACGGCGCGCAGCTCGAAACCTGCCTCGTTGAGAAGGAGCGCCTGATCCGCGGAGGTGAGGCTGGTCGAGGGCTGGTCCCAGGGGCGATCAAAGAAACCGGATAGCGCCGACAGATCCGAGCCAAAGGCACCGAGCTTCCTGAGGCTGTACATCTCATTACCCCGCCGAATGCGCCGCCAGTAGATCTCATCGAACGCCTCCTGCTGCCGGCCCGCCCGGCAGCCGTGGATCACCGCGCTGTAGAGCGGCTCCATGTCCTCCAGAGTTTCGGGCAGATCCTGCGCCTCCTTCTGGAGGTGCTCGTAGAGGCGCAGGTTGCCGGCCTGCCAGGCTTCCGGCTGTTTCTTCTCGAGTTCCTCCTGGAAGAAGACCCGAACCAGGGGATGGGCATCGAGGGTGCCTGGCTGCTGGGGATCGGCGGGGAGGAGAAGGCCGTGCTCCCGGAGGCTCGAGAGCGCCAGTTGCCAGGCTTCCTCTCCCAGGTCCATCAGCGGCTCGGTCAGTCCTTGGATGGCCGGCTTCGCCCGCAGCGCCGCCAGAGCCTTGGGCTGGGCAGGCCGATCGAACAGCCCCAGCAGCCGCAGGGCCGCCAGCTCCGGACCCTCTCCCAACCAGTCGGCGTAGGTGCCGATGACCCGCAGGGCATGGCCGCCCTTGCGCTCGGCGGCCCCGGCGAGGTCCACCTCTTTGCGGCGTCGGACATCTCCACCGCAGGCCCGGCTCAGGTAGCCTCCCAGGAGCGTCAGAGTCAGGGCGTGGTTGCCGAATTCCTTGGAGGCGGCCAGAAGCTCCGAATCCTTACCCTTGACCCCGAGCTCTCCGAGCAGCTTCGCTCCCGCTTCAGGGGAGAGAGCCTCCAGATCGCCTTGAGGTGCGGTCTTCTGGAAGGACTCCAGGTCGGCGATACGCTCTCGGGTGGTGACCACGCACAGGCCGGGATTGCCAGCAGCCAACCCCTTGAGCAACGCCGCGAGGCCCGGGTCCTTGAGCCGCCCGGCCAGCGGCGAAGACGGGGGATGCTGGAGCGGCTCGACGCCGTCGAGGACAAGCAGGGTCCTCTCCCGGCGCACCAACTCGGCGAGGCGCAGGCCGCGGTCCCGGGGCGCGCCGGCCTTGGGATCGGGATCTCCGAACCAGGCCAGGGCATAGTCGAGGAAGCGGTCGGCGGAAGTGACGCGCTCCTCGGTGCCCTGGCTGTAGAAGGACCAGTCGAGGACCCGTTGGGCGCCGCGCCAGCCGGCGGCGGCCATGCGGTCGAGCCAGTGGCTGACCAGGGCGGACTTGCCCATGCCTCCGAAGGCGACGAAGGTGAGGACGTGGAGGCCGGGGTCGTCCCAGGCGGCGTCGAGGAGGGCGAGCTCGGAGTCCCTGCCTATTAGAAGAGGTCCGGCGATGGGCAGGCGGCCGAGGTCGAGCCGGACCTCACCCCCTGTCCCCCTCTCCCGTCTCCCGCCCCGGCCTTCGGCCGTCCCCCGCCGGGAGAGGGGGGACGCATGCGGGCCGGTTCTCGCGAGTCCGCCTGAGATCCGTTCCCCCTTTCCCGGGGTTGGCGGGTCGGGAGATGGGAGAGGGGGGTAGGGGGTGAGGTCTCCGGCCAGCCAGCCCCAGATCTCCAGCGTCAACTCGGCGAGGACCCTATCGGCCCGCGGCTTCCGGTGCTCGGAGAGCGGCTTCGCATCCTTGGGCCGGCCCTGGATGGCGGCGAGCCAGGGCACCGCCTGCCAAGCGCAGGGATGGACGAACAGCGGGATCACCCGCAGCCCCTTTTCCCGCCGGCGCGTCAGCAGATGGGGGACCTCCGTCCCCTGGATGAACCCGGAGGTCAGGAAGTCCTTCGAGATGAGCAGCAAGGCCACGGCCGCACGGTCCATGGCGCTCTGGATTGCGGGCAGCCAATCGTCGCCGGTGGCGATCCGGCGGTCGTCCCAGACCTCCAGGACATCCCTGTGGAGGACGTTCAGGTGCCCGACGACGCGATCCTTCCAGGTTTCGTCCCGGTGGCTGTAGCTCAGGAAGACCGTAGGCCGGGTGGAGGTGGACATGGAGGGGCTATTGTAGCGAGGAAGGAAGAAGACCCCTCCCCATCCCTCCCCCGCGCTGGTGCGCGGGAGAGGGCGCCCCCGCCCGTGCGGTCAGCTTGCAACGCAAGCCAGCGTTGCAACAACGCAAGGAAGATCCGGCGCGCGGTGCGGCGCGAATCTGTGCCCGCGCCGCGGGGGCGGCGGGGTGTCCCGGAGATCCGGCGCCGTGTCCCCCAAATGCAGCGTGGCGCGCGGGAAACGCGGCGCGTCATGCCCGCAACACGGGAGCGTTGCCTCCAAACGCCGTAGCGTTGCCCCCAAACGCGGGAGCGTTGCATTCCGATGCCGCAGCGTTGCATCCAGTTGTAGTTTCGTTGCCCGTAAACGCCGTTTCGTTGCCCGCAAATGCCGTAGCGTTGCATCCAGATTCGGGACGGCGCGCCGCGAATGCGGCGCGGCATCCTGCAAACGCCGCAGCGTGGCCCCCGGAGTATTTTGCGTTGCAAGAGGATGCGGCGCGCCGTCCTGCGTTTCCGGCGGCGCGGCCGGCAAAGGCGGCGCTGCGTCCGGAATTCGGGGGACGGGGCTCCCCGTTGTCCGGAGCGCTGTTGTAGAGTTCAGGCCGAGGAGAACCGGGCCATGGTCAATGCCGTCATTCTGCTGAGCGTGGAAAAAGGGAAGGTCAACGAGGTCGCGGAGCGGATCGTGGAGCTCCAGGGCGTGACCGAGGTGTTCTCGGTGGCGGGGCACTGGGACCTGGTCGCCATCGCGCGCGTCAAGACCAACGAGGACGTCGCCGAAGCTGTCACCAACCAGATGCTCAAGATCGAGGGCATCGAGCGCTCGGAGACCCTGATCGCGTTCCGCGCCTTCTCGCGCTACAACATGGATCGCATGTTCAGCATCGGCAACGAGGAGCCGCCTCCGGGTCGTTAGGCGCCCTTCTTCGCGATCTCCGCCATCAGCTCCCGATATCCCTTGTCCTGCCGGAGCGCGGCGAAAGCCGGCTCCGCCTCCAGGCTCGGGAGGTCCTTCCAGCCCTTCTCGACTGCCTTGCGCAGGTTCTCCAGCGCCTTCTTCTTCGATCCCTTGCGGGCGTGCGCCGCCGCGATCTCGTACCAGACCCAGGGGCCGTCCGGCGAGATCTCCGCCGCGATCGAGAGCACGAAGATCGCCCTGTCGTGATTCCCCTGCTCGGTGAACATCCGGGGCAGGTAGAAGCCGGTCTGCCCCGACAGCGTGTTCAGCAGCCGCTTCGCGGAGAGGCTCTCCCCCGGATCGGCCGAGGCCGCCTGCTTCTTCAGCTCCTGGATCTTGAGGTCCTTGAGCGCCTGGGCGAGGTCCGCCGTGTTCATGGCCTTCGGCGCCGCGGCCAGGTACTGCTTGTCCCTCAGGTTGCGCTCCTGCCGGAGCTTGCGCTCCTTCTTGAAGGCGTCCATGGCGGCGACCCGCGAAACCTGGACGGCGAGCTCGTTCAGGGCCTCGCCGTCGACGAGCCCCCGGTAGTCCTCGGCCATGCCCGTGTACAGGCGGTGGGCTTCGGGGAGGTCGGACGCTTCCAGCGCCCGCGCCCGGGCCAGGTCGTCCGACCAGAGCGCCTGGATCAGGGCGGCGTCCTTCTCCCGCAGCCCCTTTTTCATGGCCTGGAGCTCCAGCCAGCCCAGCGCCCGGGTGGCCAGCTCTTCCGGCATCCACTGGTGCGGGCCTGCGAAGACCTCGATGCGGTGGGGGAGGCCGAGGTCCGTCATCTGGTCCGCCAGGTCCAGGACCTCGTAGTAGTTGAAGTCGCGGTCCCCGATCGTGCCGTAGTAGAGGAAGGAGGTGTCCTTCGTCGGCTTGGACTCGAACGGGAAGGCCGCGCCCGCCGCGACGACCCCCTCGATGGTCCCGGGCGCCGCCAGCGCCCTGTGGCAGGCGAAGCGGACCGTGCCGGAGAAGCCGGCGACGTACACCCGGCGAGGATCGATTGCGAGGCGGTAGTGGGTGTCCGCCCACATCGCCCGCATCGCCACCACGTTCGGCTCCCACGCCCCGTCGCTCGCCGAGTTGTTCGAGCTCGCCACGATGAAGCCATACCGCTCGGCGCCGGCGAGGAAGCGCCGCCCTGCCTCGACACCGTTCGAGCGCGCGTCGAGGACGTAGAGGATCGGCCATTGCCGGTCGGGCCGGTAGACGGTGGGAAGGTACAGGGCGTAGCTCTGGCTCGGTTCTGCCTGGATGACCACCTTCTCGACGAGCTGACCCCGGGGGAAGTCCTGTGCGGCAACGGCGATAGGAAATAGGAGAGTAAGGAGGGCGTGAAGCCAGCGCATGGGTGGATGCTAGCACCGGGGCAATCGGCAAGGGAATTGCATCCTTGCTGGGCCATTACGTGGGGGGATTTTTTCGCATGAGCCTGCCAGAACGTGTCGCTTCCCCGGCCCCGAAACCGTTCGGCGTTTACCGGAGCGCTCCGCGCCGCGTGAATCCGGCGGACCTCGACGCCACCCTTCCCCTCGCCCCGGAGCGCCAGCAGGAGCGGCAGGAGGTGCTGCCGATGAAGTGCCTGTACTGCCAGGCGCCGGTGGAGCGGACGACCACGGAGTACCACATCCGTCGCAACGGCTACAACCTGGCGTGGAAAAACCTGCCCGCCTGGGTCTGCACCCGCTGCGACCAGCCTTACTTCGAGCCCCGCGAGGTGGAGCTGGTCCGCCAGGCCGTCAGCTCGATGACGCGTCTGAAGCCCGACTCTTGAATCCGGCCTCTTGACTTTTCATTCACGTCCATTCATCATCACGCGCATATTCTTGCATGTGATGGATGACTCATGCCTACCGACACCCACCTCCGAGACCAGCGCCAGCGCGAGATCCTCGCGATCCTGCAGGAGCATCCGGTCGCGAACCAGATCGTCCTGATGGAGGAGCTGTCGCGGCGGGGGATCCAGGCGACCCAGTCGAGCGTCAGCCGCGACCTGCGCGACATGGGCATCCCGCGCGTGGCGGGCCGCTATGTGCCTCCCGCGTCCGGCCCGGCGAATGGAGATGGTCGCTTGGAGGGGGATAGCCTCCTGGAGGTCGCCCGCTTCGTACACGGCTTCAAGCCGGCGGGTCCGCACCTGTCCGTCGTCTTCACCGCCACCGGGGCCGCCCAGACCGTGGCCCTCGCCATCGACCGCGCCGCCTGGCCGGAGGTGGTGGGGACCATGGCGGGCGACGACACGATCTTCGTGGCCACGGCCGGCGCCCAGGACCAGAAACGGTTCTTCCAGCGTCTCGAGCGCTATCTCGAGGAGAGGTGAACCATGACCGAGCCGATCGTGCTCGCCTTCTCGGGCGGGCTGGATACTTCTTTCTGCATCCCGTTCCTTTCCGAGACGCTCGGGCGGCCCGTGGTCACGGTGACGGTCGATACGGGCGGCATCGATGAAGCGGCCGCCGCCCTGCTGGGAGACCGCTCGCGGGCGCTCGGGGCCGTGGAGCACGTGCTGGTGGACGGCCGCGACGCCTTCTTCCAGCAGGTGATCCGCTTCCTGATCATGGGCAACGTCCGCCGCGGCCAGACCTATCCGCTCTGTGTCGGCGCCGAGCGCGTGATCCAGGCTGCCGAGGTGGCGCGGGCCGCGGCCCGCGTGGGCACCCGCACGGTGGCCCACGGCTCGACCGGCGCGGGGAACGACCAGGTGCGCTTCGACGTGGCGCTGCGCACCCTCTCCCCCGGCCTGGAGATCCTCGCGCCGGTGCGCGACCAGCCGCGCTCCCGCAAGGAGCAGGTGGCCTTCCTGGAGGAGCGCGGCCTGCCCGTGCCGCCCTTCGGCGCCGCCTACTCGATCAACCGCGGCATGTGGGGGGTGACCATCGGCGGGCGCGAGACGCTGGACACGGTGGAGCCGCTCCCAGAGGCCGCCTGGGTGCTCACCCGCGGCGCTTTCGATACGCAGCTACCGCCAGCCCGCGCGACCGTCGGGTTCACGCAGGGCGTGCCCACGTCGTGGAACGGCGAGGAGCTGCCGCCGGTCGAGCTGCTGGCGCGAGTGGAATCGGCCGCTGCGCCTTATGGAATCGGCCGCGGCATCCATCTCGGCGAGACGATCCTCGGCATCAAGGGCCGGGTGGCGTTCGAGGCGCCGGCCGCGGAGGTGCTCCTCACCGCGCACCGCGAGCTGGAGAAGCTGACGCTCACCGGCCGGCAGCAGAAGGTCAAGGAGATGGTGGCCGCGGTCTACGGCGACCTCGTCCACGAGGGGCAGCACCTGGAGCCCGTCTGCCGCGACATCGAGGCGCTCCTTGCCAGCTCGCAGGAGCGGGTCACGGGCGAGGTACGCCTCCTGTTCCGCACCGGCCAGGTGTTCGTCGAAGGTTTGACCTCGCCGTTCTCGCTGCTCGCGGCCTCGAAGGGGGTCTACGGCGAGGCGACGGGCGAGTGGACGGCCGCGGACGCCCGCGGCTTCTCGCGCCTGGCGGGTCTGCCGGGAATGCTCTGGGCTCGCGCCGGCGGTGAGAAGAAGATTCCGGTGCTCGAGGAGGTCTCATGAAGACGGTCGTCCTGGACAAGGTCTCGTCGGTCACCCGTTCCTGCCAGCTCAAGCGGGAGGTGCGGCTGACGCCGGACATTCCCTGCGAGGAGGGGGTGGTGGTCGCGGTGCGCGTGCTCCACGACAAGAGCACGTACAACCAGCTCGAGCTGCCCAGCGGGCGGATGGCCCAGGTCAAGCGCGGCGACATCATCGCCGGCGCGCTGGGGCATCGGCACGCGCTCTTCGGTTACGCGGGCCACCTGCCCACGTCGCTGGCGCCGGGCGACCGCATCCACCTGCTCAACATGGGCGGCGTGCTGGGCATCTGCGACTCCGTGAGCCCGGACCTGGGGCCGCCGTTCGAGTGCGAGGTGCTGGGCGCCGTGCTCCACTTCCCATACTTGGGGGAGAGGATCGGCGTGGCGGCCAGGATCGGCGGGCTTCCTCTCGATGCGGACGCGCCCGTGATGACCGGCGGCGTGCCGGTGGTGGCCCTGGTGGGCTCGTGCATGAACTGCGGCAAGACCGCCGCGGCCTGCGCGCTGGTGCGCGAGCTGAGCCACGGCGGCCTGACCGTCGACGGCTTCAAGGCGACCGGCGTGTCGCTGCGCCGGGACGTGCTCGCCATGGAGGATGCCGGGGCGCGGACGACGGCCATCTTTACGGACCTCGGGGTGGTGACCACCACGGCGGCGAACGCGGCATCGGTTACGCGGACGCTCCTCACCCGTCTGGCCGCGAACCGGCCGGACGCGATCGTGGCGGAGCTCGGCGACGGCCTGCTGGGCGCCTACGGGGTCGCGGCGATCCTGGAGGACGAGAAGATCCGGAAAGCTTTCACGGCGGTGGTGCTCGCCGCCAACGATCCGGTGGCGGCCTGGGGCGGCGTGCGGATGCTCCGCGAGCGCTTCGGCATCGAGCCCGCCGCGGTGACCGGTCCGGCCACGGACAACCTGGCCGGGACGCGGATCATCGAGGAACAGCTCGGCGTGCCCGCGATCAATGCCCGGCTGGACGCGGCGCGGCTGACGGAGCGGATTCGCGAGCGGCTGCAGGTGCCCTTGGAGGTCGTCGCGTGATTCCAGTTATCGTCCTGGGCGGCTCGGGGTACGTGGCCGGCGAGCTGCTGCGTCTCCTCGCGGGTCATCCCCATCTGCGCCCGGCGGCCATCCTCTCGGAGAGCCAGGCGGGGGAGCCGGTCGAGTCGGCGTTCCCTCATCTGACCGGCTGCTTTCCCGGGCTGAGGTTCTCCGGGCGGGACGGGCTGTTTGCCGGGTTGGATGGACAGGTGGCGGTGTTCTGTGCCGCGCCGCACGGCGCGGCGGCTGCTCTGCTGGATGGCGTACTGGCCGAAGCGGAGCAGGCGGGCCTGGAGGCCCATGCCGTGGACCTCTCGGCGGATTTCCGTTTTGCGGATGCCGACGCGTACGAGAGGGTGTATGGCCATGCCCACGGCGCGCCCGAGCGGCTGGCCTCGTTTCACTGCGCCGTGCCCGAGCACGCTGGCACTCCAGCCGGCCATATGGCCCACCCGGGATGCTTCACCACCGCGACCCTGCTCGCGAGCGTGCCGCTGCTCAAGCTCGGGCTGGTCGAGCCGCGATTGAGCGTGGTCGCGGTCACCGGCAGCACGGGCGCGGGGAAGACGCCGACGGCCACGACTCATCATCCGGCGCGGCGGAGCAACCTGTTCGCCTATAGTCCGCTCGCCCACCGGCACGAGCCCGAGATGGAGGCGCTCGCGACGGCGGCCTCGGGGGTGGAAGCGGAGATCCATTTCATCCCGCAGGCCGGGCCGTTCGCCCGCGGCATCTATGCCACGGTCCAGGGAAGGCTCCTGCGGCCGGGGCCCGGGGAGGCAGCCGTGCGCGATGCGCTGGCCTCGTTCTACGCCGGCTCGCCGTTCGTGGACGTGCTCGCCGCTCCGCCGCGGCTGCAGGACGTGGTGGGGACGAACCGCTGCCGGATGGGCGTCGCCGTCGACGGCGA
>DASUNJ010000093.1:0-2781 GCA_036277235.1 Thermoanaerobaculia bacterium
CAGCGTTTCGAACCAACCCAACATTCTGCTGACCAGGCCGTTCCCGGGGCCTTCACCCAGCGGCAGCGCCTGGGCCGCGGAAGCCGAAACGAAGACGAGAAGCAGGGCGAAGGCGATCGAACGGACGTTTCGAGACATGACAGTCTCCTCCTGACGAGCCACTTCCGCGGCCGCCGCGGCAACGGAGGGCGCGTCCTGTAGAGAGTGGCACTTTTGCCCCCAAAGCGTGCCGCCAAGTGTAATTTGACAAGCTAAGTGCTCATATCTACCACTCCGCTCGTAAAGAGAAGACGGAACTTCGTAAGGACGGGCTTCACCCGTAGACGAGCGAGCGAAGGCCGTAAAGGAAGGATTCGGGCGGGAGCTACGGCTTCGAGCTCTCGGGCGGCTGGATCGTGAAGCCGAGCTGACGGTAGAGCTCCGTCTGGTCGTTGATGATCCAGACCTCGCGGATCTTGCCGTCGGCGATGCGGAAGAGGGTCATGCCCGTGATCTCGACCTTTTGCGAGGGCAGCCCTTCCTCCTCCTTGGTGGCCGCCCGCACCGTGTAGCGCGCCACCACCTTGTCGCCCTCGGCGACCAGGTCGTCGACCTGGTACTGGACCGTGGGAAACAGCCCGCGGATGCGGAGCTGGGCGGCACGGATGATGTCCGGGCCGGTCTCGCTGCCGAGCGCGCCGGGGGTGCTGTCCGTGAAATCCGCACCGAGCATCTCGTCGAGCTTCTCCATCTTGTTGGCCGAGAGGATTTCCTCGATGTAGCGCCGGACCAGGGCCTTGTTGGCCTGGAGAGGGTCCGGAGCGGGGGCTGGAGGCTGAGGGGGCTGGGCGACGGCCGCTGCCGCCAGCAGGAACAGGAGTGCCAGGATCTTCCTCATGACGTCAATCTCCCTCACCAGGGCTCACCAGGGCTCGTAGCATCTCCGCCCGTCGCAGCAGCTCTCCTCGTCGGCGACTCGGCTGTCCGGCCCCAGGCAGGTCATCGTGTGGCTGCACCAGTACATACCGTCGCGGGTGTTCGGGATCGACGGATCGGGCTCCGCGTCGATGAACATCCCCTTCCAGCGCAGCCGGCTGCAACAGCCGCCGTTCTTTCTCCAGGCCACGACGGCGGCATTGGCGGCATTGGCTTCCATGGCTCAGGCCCCCATCCCCGCCGCGGCGAGCAGGGCCCTCTGGACCGCCACCCGCGCGAGCTGAACCTTGTACCGGTTCCGCGACAGCGGTTTCGCCCCCTGGACCGCGGCCTCGCCGGCCTTCTGCGCCAGCGCCCGGTCGAGCGTCTGTCCCTGGAGGATCGCCTCCGCCTCCTTAGACGTCCAGGGGATCGGCGCCACCTGGCCCAGCACCACGCGCGCTTTCGTCACCAGGCGGCCGTCCATCTCCAGCGTCACCGCCGCGGTGGCGAGCGACCAGTCCAGGGTCTCGCGCTGCCGTACCTCGTAGCTGGCGAGCTTCCGTCCCGCGACCGGCGCCACCGTGATCGAGGTCACGATCTCACCCGGGGCGAGGTCGTGCTCGCGCTCCCCTGGGTTCCGGGGCGCGCGGTAGAAGCTCTCCAGGTCCACCTTGCGCTCCCCTTTGAGGCCGGCGATCGTCACCTGGGTGCCGAGGGCCACGAGCAGCGGCACGATCGTCGACGGCGAAACGAAGGCGGCCGGCCCGTCATTTCCTAGAATGGAATGGTAACGGTTGTCGCCCTCGATCACCATGGACTTGCCGTTCAGCGTGGGGAGAAGGCCGAAGCCGTTGCGGAAGTACCAGCAGCGCGGCCTCTGGCAGAGATTGCCCCCCACCGTGGCAACGTTGCGGATCTGGGGGCCGGCCACGCGCCCGGCCGCGTCGGCGAGCGCCCCGTAGTCGAAACGGAGCGCGGGGTCCGCGGCCAGCTCGTCGATCGTGACCAGGGCGCCAATCTTCAAACCGGCCTTGGGATCGAGCCGAATACCGCGCAGGTCACGGATATCCTTGAGGTTGACCAGCCGGCCGGGCGTCTCGACCCCGTCCTTCATGAGGGCCAGGAGATCGCTGCCGCCGGCCAGTGGAACGCTCCCCGGGGAGGCGAGCAGGCTCACGGCCTGCCCGAGCATCGTGGGGCTGGCATACTCAAACGGGCGCATTGACCGCCCTTTTGGATTCCAGCGCATCCAGCACCCGCTGCGGAGTGAGCGGCAGGTAGGGGACGCGCACGCCGGTGGCGTTGGCCACGGCGTTGGCGATGGCCGCGCCGGGCGAGATCACCGGCGGCTCTCCCAGGCCGATGACCCCGCGCTCGTCGTAGCCCGGCCCGGTCATCATGTGCACCACCAGCTCGCCCACGTCGCCGATGCCCGCCAGCCGGTAGGACTCGAAGTCCACGTTGAGCATCCGCCCGCTCACCGGATCGATCACCTTCTCCTCGGACAGGGCGTAGGAGATGCCCATGATGAGCGCGCCGTAGACCTGGCTCTCCGCGGTCTTCAGGTCGATGACGAGGCCGCAGTCCTGGACCGCCACCATCTTCTCGATCTTGACGACGCCGGTCTCCACGTCCACCGTGACCTCGGCCATCTGGACGCCGCCCGCGCCGCTGTTCGTCAGCTCGGGCTCTCCCTGCGGACCGGGATTGGCGCCGGCCGCGGTCAGGGAATTGGTGCCCAGGACCTGCTTCCAGGTCCGCGAGCGGCCGGGATCCCCCTTGACGCGGATCGTGCCCTCTGCGGCCTCGAGCTGGTCCGGGGTCGTGCCCAGGGCCGGCGCGGCCTTCTCGAAGGCCTGGGCCAGGACGTTCATGGCCGCCCTC
>DASUNJ010000094.1:0-15092 GCA_036277235.1 Thermoanaerobaculia bacterium
GCGAGGATCTCGGGCAGCCGGCTCCCGATAGCCGACCGCCGGCCCTCCTCCCGTGCCCAATCGGCGCGCTCCTCGTCCCCGAAGGCGGCCCAGAGCTCCGCGGCCTGCAGAAACCACTCCGCGAACAGCGGCTCGCCGCCGCCCAGGTCGGTGCGCAGCTTGTTCTCCAGCGAGGTCTCGACCTCGTCGAACAGGCGGCGGGCCTTCCGGACGTCCTTCTTCTTGAGCTCGACCCAGGCGCGGTGGAGGGTGATGGACTCGGCGAGGTCCGACCTGCGGGCCGCGGCTTCGGCGAGGGCGCGCTCGGCGGCGGGCCAGTCGCCCGCGTAGCCCGCGGCAAGCCCGGCCTCCAGCCAGGCCTCGCCATCGGAAGGATCGCGGGCGAGGACACGGGCGAGCAGGGCGCTGGCCTCCTCCAGCCGGAGCAGGTGCTTGGCAGCCACGGCCGCCGCGAGCAGCTCGTCGCGCCCCGCATTCGCACCGGTGCGGGCCCCGGCCAGAGCGGCCTCGAAGTCGCCGCGCCCCACGGCCTGGACAGCCGGGCTCACCGGCGTCCGCCGGAGCACGGCAAAGAGAGCCAGGGCGCCGGCGGCGATGCCCGCGATGATCAGGAAGGTCAGGAGGTCTTCGAACGACATGTTCAGACACCGAGCAGGGGGAGCTGCGCAGGGCGCAGCCGCAGCCAGACTTCCTGCTCGACGGCGTCGAGCCACTCGGCACGCCGCTCGGGATCCAGGTGGAGCGCTTCGAGGCGGCGATCTCCCAGCTCGCGGACGAGGCGCTCGTCCACCGCCCGCTGGAATGCCGGATCAGGCGACCGGATGCCGTCCGGCGACGGCTGCTCGATCAGCGGCACGTGAACCAGGAAGTCATAGCTCCGGATCCAGAACGCCATCAGGTCTTCGAGCGCCTGCTGCCGTCCGGCGGCCAGGAGCAGGTAGACGTAATTGTCGAGGACGCTCCGGTCGCAGATGACCACGGGGTAGCGCGCATGGGCCACCAGCTCCTCGGCGATCTGGGTATGGAGGATCCAGGACTGGGCCGCGACCGACGTCTCCTCGTTGATCGGCAGCGGGCACCGCCGCGCCACCTCGTGCACCACGTCGATGGACACATCCCGCCGCTTGAGCCGCGAAGCGAGCCCATAGCACAGGGTCGTCTTGCCCACCCCGTGGGTGCCGATGAAGGCGATCTTGGCGTGGCCTTCCTTCATTCCAGTATCTCTTCTAGAGTGTCCAGCGCCGTCCCGAGCAGCTCCTCCGGAATGTTCAGAGGAGGCACGATCTGGGCGACCCGGCCCTCCGGGCCGCCTGCGAGGAGGATGATCCCACGAGCCAGCGCCGCGGCGGTCCATCTCTTGGCGATCTCGGCCGAGCGCAGCTCCACGCCCCAGAGGAGGCCGCGGCCCCGGACGGCTGCCGGCCAGGAAGCCAGTCTCCGCCCGACCCACTCCCCCATCTGCGCTGCCCGGGCCACGAGATCCTCCTCCTCAAGGACGTCCAAAGTCGCCAGGGCGGCAGCGCAGGCGACCGGGTTGGCCACGAAGGTGGCGGTGTGCAGTGCCTCCCCGTCCGTCTCCCAGCAGCGAAAGAGGGAGCGCCGGCCGAGCACGGCGGCGATCGGCATCCCGCCTCCCAGCGCCTTGCCGCAACAGAGGAGATCGGGACGGACCCCTTCGTGCTCCACGGCGAAGAGCCTGCCGGTGCGCCCGAAGCCGGTGAAGATCTCGTCCGCGATCAGGAGGGCGCCGTGCTCCCGGCAGAGGCGGGACAGCTCCGCCAGCCAGCCGGGCGGCGGGAGGATGACCCCCTCCCTCCCGACGATCGGCTCGACCAGCACGGCCGCCACGTTATCTAAATCTATGCGCGAGCCGTACGGGAAGCGGCGGACATGACCGTGGAGATGGGCGGCGAACGGCTCCCGGAACCCGGATCGCGAGGTCACCGCCAGCGATCCCATCGTCAAGCCATGGTAGGAGGGCTCGAAGGCCACGATTCCCGGTCGGCCGGTGGCGGCCAAGGCGGTCTTGATCGCGATCTCCACCGCCTCCGAGCCGGAGATGGAGAAGAACACCTGGGGCTCGTCGACGGGCGCGAGCTTCACGAGCCGCTCCGCCAGCTCGACTCGCCGGGGATGGCCGTGGACGTCTCCAAGTCCATGGAGGAGCCGGCCGGCCTGGGCGCGGACCGCTTCGACCACCCGCGGATGGCGATGGCCCACGGCCGCGACCCCGAAGCCGGAGGTGAGATCTATATAGAGGTTGCCGTCGACGTCCCGGACGTGTGTCCCTTCGGCCTCCTCCCAGAAGAGGGAGACGGCTCCAGGGGTTGAGGTGAGGGTGTTGATTCCCGGCGCCTCGGCCTCCGCAATCCGGCGCGAGAGCTCGCGCGAGCGCGGGCCGGGGGGCGTCACATCTCCCGCCGGCCGGCGAGCGACCGGGCCAGCGTCACCTCGTCCGTGTACTCGATGTCGCCGCCCACGGGCATGCCGAAGGCGAGACGGGTCACCCGTACGCCGCGGGGCTTGAGCAGCCGCGCCAGGTAGAGCGCCGTGGCCTCCCCCTCGACGTTGGGGTTGGTGGCGATCACGACCTCCTCGACCCCTTCGAGGCGGGCCATCAGCCCTGGGATGGCGAGGCGGTCCGGGCCGATGCCGCGGTGGGGGGAGAGGGCGCCGAGGAGGACGTGGTAGACGCCCTGGTACTCCCCGGTGCGCTCGATGGGCTCGATGTTGAAGGGCTCCTCGACCACGCAGATGCGGGTGCGGTCGCGGCGCTCGTCGGTGCACCAGCGGCAGGGATCGACGGCGGTGATCGCGTTGCAGGTGGAGCAGTGGAAAAGCTTCTCCTTCACCTCGACGATCGCCTGGGCGAGGTTGTGCGCCTCGCCGGCGGACACCTTCAGCAGGTAGTGGGCGAGGCGTGTCGCGGTCTTGGGCCCGATGCCCGGCAGCCGCGACAGCTCGCCGATGAGACGGGCAAGCGGGTCGGTCATCTCGTTCAGAGCTCGGCTAGAACAGGCCCGGAAGGCTCGACGCCATGGAGCCCATCTTGCCCTGCATCGCCTCTTCGACCTTGCGGCCCGCCTCGTTGACCGCGGCGACGATGAGGTCCTCCAGCAAGGAGGGGTCGTCCTTGTCCATGGCCTCAGGATCGATCTTCACGGAGACGACCTGCTTGTGGCCGCTCATCTTGACGGTCACCATGCCGCCTCCGACGCTCGCCTCGACGATCAGCTCGTTGAGCTCTCGCTTGAGGCGCTCCTGCATCTCCTGGGCCTGTTTCATCAACTGACGCATGCTGCTCATGTCATTCCTCCCTGGGACGCTCTTCAACCCGTTCCACCCGGCCCCCGAAGATGTCGAGGACCGTCTGCACGGTGGGATTCTCGCTCACCACGGCCCCGGCCGCGGAGGCGGCGGAGACCTGGGCCTGCATCTCGGCGGCCTTGCGGCCGTCGCCCTGGACGGTCCGCCAGGCCGTTCCCTCCCCCCAGACCGCCGCGACCGCCTCGTCGATGACCTGCCGGTTCGCCGACTGTGTCAGCCGCGACTCCAGCCAGGTGTCGCCGGGCGCGCGCGCGATGGTCAGCCGGCCGTCCTCGAAGCGGATCTCGTCCGCGTCGGAGAGATAGGCGGCCAGAGGCTGCTTGCGCCGGCTCACCTCGTCGAGGAACGCCTGGACCAGGTCCTCGCCCGTAGCGCCGTTCGGCCGGGGAGCCGGAGCCGGCGGCGGAGCTGGACGAGCAGGCGCCGCCGCCTTCTCCTCCGGCGCTCCCCCTCTCCCGGCTGGGCGGGAGGGGATGGGAGAGGGGGCCGGGGGGTGAGGGGTCCGCACCGGAGCCGCCGAGGCCGTCGTTGTCATCCCCCCACCCGCCAGAATCTCCTCCACCCGGCGCAGCTTGGGCAGCTCGGCCGCCCGCAGCCAGGCGATCTCCACGGCCAGGGCGCCGGTCTCGCTGCGGCGCACCGTATTCTCGCTGTTCAGGAGCTGATGGAGGAGGCGCAGCATGTTCTCGTACCCGGCCTCCTTGGCCAGCGCGGTGAGCGCCTGGGCCTCCTCGGCGGGCAGGTCGGACTGATCCGGATCGCCGCCCATGGCCAGGTGGAGCGCGTCGCGACAGAAGACCAGGAAGTGTCCATAGACATGGCGCGGGTCCCAACCCTCGTCCTCGACCCGCCGCACCGCGCGGGTCACCGCGACCCCGTCGCCCTGCAGGATCGCCTCGAGGAGCCGATGGAAGAGCGCCGTGTCCAGTCCGCCCAGAAGCCTGACCGCGTCTTCATCGGAAATCGTGCCCGAGCCGAACGTGGCGAGCTGGTCGAGCAGGGCGACGGCGTCGCGAACGCTCCCCTCGCCAGCCCTGGCTATGAGCCGGAGAGCCGTGTCGGTCGCCTCGATCCCCTCCTTGCCGCAAATGTGGCGGAGGAGGTCGGCCACGTCCTGCGAGCTCACCCGCCGGAAGTGGAACTCCTGGCAGCGGGAGAGAATCGTGGCCGGGACGGCGTCGATCTCGGTCGTGGCAAAGATGAACACCAGGTGCGGCGGCGGCTCCTCGACTATCTTCAAGAGCGCGTCGAACGCCTGCCGGGAGAGGCGGTGGATCTCGTCGAGGATCACCACCTTGTAGCGGTCGCGCGCCGCGCCGTACTTCAGGCTTTCCGTAAGCTCGCGGACCTGCTCGACTTTCGAGTAGGTGGCGGCGTCGACCTCGATGACGTCCAGGTCCGAGCCGCGGGTGATCTCGATGCAGGCCATGCACTCGTTGCAGGGATCAGCGGCGGGGCCGCGCTCGCAGTTGAGCATCTTCGCGAGCAGGCGGGCCGTGGTCGTCTTGCCGACGCCGCGGATGCCGGAGAAGAGGTAGGCCTGGGCGATGCGCCCCTCCTGGACCGCGTTGCGCAGGGCCGTGACGATCGGACCCTGGCCGACGAGGGTGGAGAAGCTCTGCGGGCGCCACTTGCGGGCGAGTACCTGGTACGCCATGGTCGCGGTATTAGATAAGGGACCTTAGATAAGGAATGTTACGACAGCGGCCCACGAAGGGTTCCGGTTTGTCTGCGGCACTCGACCGGATACCTTATCGCTGCTCCCTTCCGGGCCTGACGAGGTTCGGTAACGACCGATGCACAGGACCCGAACCCTTCGTGGGCCGCTGCCAGGAGCACATGCTATGTCCTGGTGTCCGGTAAGTAAAGGCGGCGGGGACGGGGGGAAATTCCCCGCCAATCGTCTCTCCTCCGGCCCTGCCCTCCGGTGGGATGCTGCGACTCACCGCCGAGTTGCAGCATCCCGGGCTTCCGCAGTAGGAAAAGACGTGGTTTTAGCAGCATCCACGCCGGCTCCTGCAGCCTCTCGACGCCAATATGCTGCGAATCCAGGCTTGGTAGATCCGACTCGATGCCAGTTTGCTGCAAAAGAAGGCCGGCATGCTGCAACTCGGGGCCGAGCGGCTGCCGCTCAAAGTCGGGATGCTGCGACTCGGGACCGTGTCGCAGCATATCCCTCGTGAGCGGAGCCGGAACCCGGCCGATTCGCAGCATCTCAGCCGGGGCGGGAAGAAACCGGGCGGCTCCGGCCGTTTCCCAGGTGCCGGGGGGACCGTCCGGAGCCGCGATTTGCCCGTCCGCGCGTGTTCGGGTAAGATACCCCGCCTGCCTGGAGCAGGCGGAGGCTCGTGCGGACAGAGAGACCGGAAGATCGGATCTGGATGCAGGAGGCTCTCGCCGAGGCGCGGCGGGCGGCGGAGATCGGAGAAGTGCCGATCGGCGCCGTGATCGTGCGGAAGGGGGAGGAGGGGGATCAGATCGTCGGCCGCGGCCACAACCGGCGCGAGATCGACCGCGACCCCCTGGCCCATGCCGAGATCCTCGCCATCCGGCAGGCAGCCGAGCGAGTCGGCGGGTGGCGGCTCACAGGATGTACCATGTACGTCAGCCTTGAGCCGTGCGCCATGTGCGCCGGCGCCCTGGTCAACAGCCGCATCGAACGGCTGGTCTGGGGAGCGCCCGATCCCAAGGCAGGCTGGTGCGGTACGCTGGGCAACCTTGTCCAGGACCCGCGCCTCAATCACCGGCTGGAGATGACGGCCGGGGTCCTTGAAGAGGATAGCGCCGCGCTGCTGCGCGGCTTCTTCGCGTCGCTCCGGAAGAGGTTCTGAGCGGCACCCGTTCTTTGCAGAGCTCCGGAGAGATGTCCGAGTGGCTTAAGGAGCACGCTTGGAAAGCGTGTGTAGGGGAAACTCTACCGTGGGTTCGAATCCCACTCTCTCCGCCATAGATAGATAGAAACCGGAGAGGTGCCAGAGTGGTTGAATGGGACGGTCTCGAAAACCGTTGACCGGGCAACCGGTCCGTGGGTTCGAATCCCACCCTCTCCGCCAGATTTTTCAGTTGTGTTCGACGAACCCGGGGCGGGCCCGAGCCCTCTCCTCAGCCGGAAGGAAGCACGATCGTGAAACGGACTTTTCAGCCCAACAACCGTCGCCGCAAGCGGACCCACGGCTTCCTGGTGCGCATGCGTACCAAGAACGGACGCGCCGTGATCGCGCGCCGGCGCCAGAAGGGCCGCAAGCGCCTGTCGGTCTGATGTCCGGCTCCGGGCTTCCGGCCAAGCGCGGAAGCCAGCGCCTGCTCCCCGAAGAGCGGCTGCGGCGCAGAGCGGACTATCTCAGGTGCTACCGGACGGGACGCCGGCGCCACGGCGCGCTGGCGATTCTCTACTTTGCTCCGAACGAGCTCGGGCATCCCAGGATCGGGATCACCGCCAGCCGCAAGGTCGGCCCGGCCGTGGTGCGCCACCGCATCCGGCGCCGGATCAAAGAGGTCTACCGCCGATGGAAGGATCGAGGCATGCTCCCCGCGCTGGATCTCGTGGTGCACCTGAAGCCCGAGGCCCGGCAGTCGGACTTCCGGACGCTGCGGTCCGAGCTGTTGCGCCTCTTCTCCGGGCTGCTGCCCCGGCCGCCCCACACCCGGGAGACCCGGGCCTCATGACCCGCGCCATCATCCGCCTGCTGGAGCTGTACAAGCGGCGCATCTCGCCGCTGCTCCCCCCGGCGTGCCGCTTCACCCCCACCTGCTCGGAGTACGTGCGGCTTGCCCTGCTCAAGCATGGCTTCGCCCGCGGAGGCGCCCTTGCCGCAGGGCGGCTTCTCCGTTGCCAGCCGTTCCATCCAGGCGGGGTCGATCTTCCATGATTGGATACCTTTTCGTGACGCTGGATCTCTAGAGAGGGACTGAATTTCCGTGGACATGCGCCGGTTTCTGCTTTTTATCGTCCTCACCGTGGCGATCATGGCCACCTGGACGTACTTCTTTCCGCCTCCCAAGCCGGTCCCAAGGCCGGCAGTCGTGCCGGAGGTTTCGGGCACCCCGGGGATTCCAACCGCTCCGGCTGAGTCGCCGGATACCGCGCAAGGCACTGTCCCGGCGAGCCTCCCTCCCTGGGCGGGCCAGCCGGTCCAGGCCGCGGCCGAGGACCGGGTCGTGCTCGAGGACGAGACCACCCGCGCGGTGTTCACGAACCGTGGCGCCCAGCTCGTTTCCCTCCAATTGAAGAACCAGAAGACTCAGCAGGGCGGGGCCGTGGAGCTGGTGCGCAAGCGCGCCGAGGGTCCGTATCCCTATGGTCTCGTCGCCAAGAAGGGGCTGGGAGCGCATCCGCTCGATCAGGCCCTGTTCCAGGCCCAGCGCGGGCGCGACGGCCGCTCCCTGGTCTTCCGCTACCACGGCCCGGCCGGAGTGGCCGAGAAGCACTTCCGCTTCGACGACCGGGGGTTCCTGGAAGCCGTGATCAACGTGCCTTCGGGCGGCGGCTGGGCGCTCGCCATGGGCCCTGGGATCGGGAATCCGACGGCGGCGGAGGCCGGCAGCAGCTACAGCCGGCGGGGGGTGGTCTACAAGCTCGGCGACGAGGTCGAGGAGCTCGATCCCAAGGGCGAGGAGGAGGCCACGGCCCTCCCCGGGCGGATCGGCTGGGTGGGATTGGAAGACACCTACTTCCTCGCCGCCCTGATTCCCCGCGCCGGCCTGGACGGCGTGCTGCTCCAGCCGATGATGGCCCAGGGGGCCGCGCCGGACGTGCGCTTCCGGCCCCTGCCGCCGAAGGACGAGATCACCGACGAGCAGGAGAGTCTCCCGCGCGAGTACCTCGTCGTCCTGGAGCCGGAGGGCGACAGCCTGTCGCTGCTCTCCTACTGGGGAGACAAGAACTACGACCGGCTGGCGACGCTGCCCTACGACCTGGAGCGCTCCGTCAAGCTCGGCATGTTCGCGTTCCTGGCCAAGCCGCTGCTCGTGGCGCTCCACTGGATCCACGACAACATGGTGGCCAACTACGGCTGGGCGATCATCCTGCTGACGATCGTGATCAAGATCGTGCTGCTGCCGCTGACGCACAACAGCATGAAGTCGATGAAGCGGATGCAGGAGCTGAACCCAAAGGTACAGTCGATCCGCGACAAGTACAAGACCAAGCTCAAGGACAAGCAGGGCAAACCGAACCTCGAAGTGCAGCGCAAGATGAACGACGAGGTGATGGCGGTCTACAAGCAGGCCGGGGTGAACCCGGTGGGGGGCTGCCTCCCCATGCTCCTGCAGATGCCGATCCTGTTCGCGTTCTTCAACCTGCTGACCGCGGCGGTGGAGCTGCGCAACGCGCCCTGGATGCTGTGGATCCTGGACCTCTCGGCCAAGGACCCCTACTACGTGCTGCCGATCGTGATGGGCGCCACGCAGTGGCTCCAAGTGCGGATGGCGCCGCAGTCGGGCGATCCGATGCAGCGGCGCATGTTCGAGCTGATGCCGATCGTCATGACCGTGATGTTCCTCGGCGTGCCCAGCGGCCTGGTGTTGTACTGGCTGACCAACAACGTCTTGACCATTCTGCAACAGGCGGTTTACAAACGCCTCGAGAAGCGCGCGGCCTGAAGGCCGGCGAAGGGACCCAAGCGGTGGATATGAACGAGCCCAAGAGACGCTTCTTTTCCGGTGACACGCTGCAGCAGGCCCTCATGCAGGCCGCCAACCATTATCACCTCCCTCCCGAGGAGATCGCGTACCGCAGCATCGAGAAGCGGCACGGGTTTCTGAAGACCCGGCGGAAATTCCTCATCGAGGTGAACCCCGACGCGCCCGGGCGGCAGCCCGGCGCGGCGGTATCTCCATCGCCTCCGGCCCCGCCGTCGCCTCCGGTCGTCGCTCTGCCCACCCGGCCGATTCCGGCGGCGCCTCCCTCGGTCGCTTCGGATGACGAGGAGCCGTCCGGGCCTGAGCCCGGCAATGAGCTCCGCCCGGAACGGGGTACCGGTCCCGATGATCGGGGGAATCGCGCTCCACGCAATGACCGTGGTCCGGCTCGGGGTTCGGCCCCGGGTGGCAGGGATCGCGGTCCGGGAAGGCCGCCGGGTGGTCGTCCTCAGCGGGGAGGGGAACGCCGCGACGATCGCGGCAATCGTAGTGATCGCGGTGGTGACCGCGGCCCGCGGCAGGATCGAGGACGGGGACCACGAACGGAGCAGCCGCGAGCCGCCGATCGAGATAGCCGCCAGCCGCGGTTCGACGGGCACATCCGGCCGCCGCAGCCATCGGCGGACCGGCTGACCCGGGTGGAGGCGCAGCCCTACGACATGTCTCCTGCGAACGGCCTGATCCCGCTGCCGGAGATCCCGCGCCGGCCGTCGGAGCGCTTCCCCGAGGCGACCGGCCCCCAAGCGGAAGCGGCGGCCAAGGGCATGGAGCTGCTGCTCCGCATCGCCGGCCTGAGCCTGACGCCGCGCATTCTGCAGGGGGAGGACCGGCTGGAGGTGGACCTCTCCGGCGAGGACGTGGACTGGTGCTTCGCGGACGACGGCGAGTTCGTGGTCTCGGTGGAGCACCTGCTGCCCCGCGTGATCCGGAGCCTCTCCGGCGAGGCGCCGCTGGTGCGGGTGGACTGCGACAACTTCCAGGAGATCCGCGAGGAGCGGCTCCGCAGTCTGGCGCAGCGGATTGCGGAAGAGGTCCGGCGCAAGGGCCGGCCCTACACGCTGGAGCCGATGAACCCGGCGGACCGGCGGATCGTCCACATGACGCTGGCGGACGATCCCGGCGTGGTGAGCGAGAGCAGCGGGGACGGGTACTTCAAGCGGGTGACGATCCGGCCGGCCTAATGTTTCACGGGAAACATTGAGGGGTCACGTTCCACGTGGAACGTGGCCCTTTCTGTATCATCTCCCTTCCATGCCCTCCGACCTTCCGCCGATCTCCAGAAAGAATCTCGCCAAAGGCCTTGCCGCTCTCTCTCCGGAGCCGCTGGACGGCCGCTCTCTCGACGCGCTCCATGCCCACTATCAGGAGCTTTCGGTCTGGAACCGGCGGCTTTCCCTGGTCGGGCCGGGTACGCTCGGCGAAGTTCTGGAACGCCACTACGGCGAATCCCTGGCTGCACTTCCTTTGGTCCCGAGCGAAGCTAAAAGCGGCCTGGATATCGGCTCTGGCGCCGGGTTTCCGGGCCTGGTTCTGGCCGCGGCCCGGCCAGAACTGGAGATGACGCTGGTCGAGGCGCGGGAGAAGAAATGGGCCTTTCTCTCCGCCGCGGCGCGCAAGGCGTCGTTGCCCTGCCGATGCCTGAATGTTAGAGTGGAGGTCCCCCTTCCCGCCGGTATTCCGGCGAGCCTGGACCTGGTCACGGCGCGGGCTTTAAAACTCGATCCCGGCGTGCTCGGCGCGCTCGCCGAGCGCCTGGGACCTGCTGGCCGAATTCTGCTCTGGCGGGGGGAGGACGACCCCGCGCTGCCGGCCACACTGGCGCCGGGAAGGACCATAAACATTCCGAGGAGTCAGCGGCGCCGCATTCTGGAACTGAGGCGCATGGAATCTGAATGAGCACGATCCTCGCCATCGCGAACCAGAAGGGCGGCGTCGGCAAGACCACCACCGCCATCAACCTCGGCGCCGGCCTCGGCGCCCTGGAGCGCCGCGTCCTGCTCGTTGACTGCGATCCCCAGGGCAATGCCACCCGCGGTCTCGGCGCCAAGGCCGAAGCGCCGCACCTCTACCACGCGATCATCGGCGAGGCCTCCCTCGAGGAGACGATCCGCCCGTCCGGCTTCCCCAACCTCGACCTCATCCCCACGCAGCGTGACCTGGTCGGCGTCGAGGTCGAGTTCGTAGGGGAGAAAGGCTGGGAGGGGCGGCTCAAGAAAGTGCTGGCGGAAATCTCCGAGCGCTACGACACGATCCTCCTGGATTGCCCGCCGTCCCTCGGCCATCTCACCGTGTCCGCCCTCACCGCGGCCGACGGCGTCCTGGTCCCGCTCCAGTGCGAATACTTCGCCCTGGAGGGGATCTCGGAGCTCATGTCCACCGTGAAGCGCGTCCAGGGCGGGCTCAACACCCGCCTCGCCATCTCCGGCATCCTCCTCACCATGTACGACGACCGGACGAACCTGTGCAAGGACGTCGCCGACGAGATCCGCCGTCATTTCGGAGCCAAGGTGTTCAAGACCGTAGTCCCCCGCAACATCCGCCTGGCCGAGGCCCCGAGCCACGGCCTGCCCATCTTCCAGTACGACATCAAGTCGCGCGGCGCCGAGGCGTACCTCGCCCTCGCCCGCGAAGTCCTGCGGAGAGCGGCATGAAAAAGAGTGGTTTGGGCCGCGGCCTGGATGCCCTGCTTCAGAAGGGAGAGGAGGCTCCGGCGCCGATCCAGTCCCTTCCCATCGGGCAGCTCAAGCCGAATCGGTTCCAGCCGCGGACGCAGTTCGACGACGCGGCGATCGAGGAGCTGGCCGCGTCCATCAAGGCGCAGGGAGTCGTGCAGCCGCTCGTGGTCAGCCCCGATGAGGACGGCACCTACACCATCGTGGCGGGCGAGCGCCGCTGGCGCGCCTCCCGCCGCGCCGGGCTGGAGACCGTGCCCGTGGTGGTGCGCCAGGTCACGGACGACCGCGAGATGCTGGAGCTGGCGCTGGTCGAGAACCTCCAGCGCAGCGACCTGAACGCGCTGGAAGAGGCCGAGGCCTACCTCTCCCTGCAGGAGAAGTTCGGGCTCTCCCAGGAGGACATCGCCACCCGGGTGGGCAAGGCGCGGACCACGGTCACCAACGCGCTCCGGCTCCTCCGCTTGCCGGACGAGGTCCAGGAGCTGCTGCGCGAAGGCCGGCTCACCGCCGGACAGGCCCGACCCCTGCTGGGGCTGCCGAGCCGGGAGGCCCAGTTGTCCCTGGCGGACCGCGCCGTGCGCGAGGGGCTCTCGGCGCGGGACCTGGAGCGCCTGTCCTCCGAGTCCATCCGCGAGCCCGCCCGCGAGAAGCCGAAGAAGAAGCCGAGGCCGGTCGAAGTTCATACCGCTGCCGCGGAGGAGAAGCTCACCCGCCGCCTTCAGACCAAGGTGGAGATCCGAAGGCGCGGCAAGGGTGGGATCCTGCACATCCACTTTCACAGCGAGGAGGAGCTGATGAGGCTCTACGAGGTGCTGGTCGAGCGGGGGGACGTCCAATGAAATTCAAGTCCGACGGCGGCGGCAAGCAGAATGACCTCAACGGCTTCCTCGATACCGGCAGCCACGTGGAGGGAGAGCTCCGTTTCGAGACCTCCTTCCGTGTGGACGGCAAGTTCACGGGCACGGTCAATACCGCGGGCGACCTGATCGTGGGTGAGGGCGGCGAGGTGGAGGGGGATCTGCGAGTGGGCCAGATTTTCATCTCCGGCACGGTCAGGGGCACGATCCGTGCCGCGAAGAAGATCCAGATTTCCTCACGCGGCAAAGTATTTGCCGAGATCGACACGCCCGCGCTGGTGGTCGAGGATGGCGCCTTTTTCCAGGGCCGCTGCACCATGGCCCGCGAGGAGCGCGAGGCCAAGGCCGCGGGACCCAAGCTGGTGGCCCAGAAGGCGGCGGGCTGAAGCAAAGGACCAAAAGGACTTAAAAGACGTAAAGGACCTAAAGGACGCCCGGGACTCTTGTCCGCGTCCTTTAGGTCCTTTACGTCCTTTGGTCCTTTCCTACTGCTTTGCCAGCCCCTCGTACGACGGCAGAATCGTGAGCGGGTTGCTGGCGAGGAACCTCTTGTCGAAGGCGGCCCGGATCACCTGGCCGTCGAGGTCCTGCGCCACGGGGAAGCCAAGGGCGTAGAGCAGGGTCGGGGCGACGTCGACCAGCCGCGCTCCGGTCAGGAGGGCTCCGGGCTGGATGCCCTCGCCGTAGAGGAGCAGCACGCCGTCCGGCGCGCCGCCGAAGCTCCCTTCGACCGCGGTCCGCTCGCGCCGCAGCGGATCCTCGCGGCTCTCGGTGCCATAGGCGGAGACCACGGCCAGCACCCTCGGCCCGTCGACCCGCAGCCAGAGCTCGCCGAGAAAGCTGTCGAGCAGCGCATAGTACGCGGCCAGCCGTTCCGCCGCCGCCCTGGCCGCCGGCGACTGCTCGCCTTCGAACTGCACCGCCTGGAATCCTCCGAACGTCTGGCGCGACACCTCCCGCAGGCCGGGGAGGATCACGAAGAGCGCCCCGGTCCCGGGGTGCTGATCGAAGAGCGACAGGGCCAGGGACTCGCGCCAGACGTCCGCGGTCACGGCGTTGACCAGGTACGCCGGCGGGTTCGGGCCGAGCTGGGACCTCTGCACGGCGCCGAGCACGGCCGGCCGGGGCTTCCCGGAAAAAAACTGCTCCGGCAGAGTGAATTCGGTCTCCCGCGAGGGCTGCCAGGAAGCCGGCCAGCTCACGGAGCCGGCGGACATGCCCAGGCGAGGGAGGATCTCCCAGAGCGCCGAGGCCTGGCGGGGGAACGCCCGCGGCGTGTGCGGCTCCGCGCCCAGCGTGCCCCAGTCGCGGAAGCGGATTCCCTCCGGCAGCAGGCGCAGCTCCGCCGATGGTCCCTCCGTCGTGATCCAGCCGGCGTCGTACACCTTGCCCCCCGTCACTCCGTGCTTGAACGGGTACTTGCCCGTGGCGAGCGTGATCCACACCCCTTCGCGCCAGGCCGGTTGGAGCGACTCCAGGCGGCCGTACGCCCCCTGCTGCAGCGCGCTCGCCAGGAACGGCAGCCGCCCCTGGCCGGCCAGAGGTAGGAGAGCATCCAGCGTAGCCGAGTCGATTCCGACCACGAAGAGGACCGGCCGTTGCCCGGACTCCACCATGGCCGGCCGGTACACCGGAGCCGGCCGCGCGTGAAACGCCTCCCTCCGCTCGATCATCGCGAAAACGGACAGAACCGCCAGAAGCACGTAGCCATAGCGGCTCTTCCATCCGTACCGTCTGCGGTGCAGTGTATGGAGCAGCGCCGTGTAGAAGGAGATCAGCGCGAACAGGGCCAGCCAGGCGGCGGTGCGGACGAGCCGGTCGTTGATCCCCGCGGGCAGGTAGAAGGCGTAGAACGAGGCATGGCTGGCGTCGAGCCAGGCGGCGGCCGCGAGGGCGAGGGTGAGCGCCCAAGGCAGCCATCGCCGGGCGCGTCCCGGCTGCCGTGCGGTGAACGGGAGGTGCAGGGCCAACGAGGCGAGCCCGACGATTCCGCCGTACACGAGGACGCCGCGCGCCACCGGCCCGGGGGAGAAGGGCAGGTGCGGGTTGAGGAAGAAGATCAGCCCGGCGACGTGGGTGCCGAGGAGGACCCCTGGAGCGAGGCCCGCCAGGAGGGTGTCGATCCAACCGGGGCGGGCCATGCTCAGGTACGGCGAGGCGGGGGCGTCCCCCCGGAAGTCAGACGATGAAGATCGGTCGGTCCAACTCGTGGACGAAATGCCAGTTGTAGGTATAGCCGGGGAACTCCACCGGCACGGTGTACTCGGCGCGCATCCGGAGTCGGTCTCCCTGCCGTGTCACGGTGACGTGGTCCTTGTCCAGCGGCAGCTTCAGGTCGGCCGCGCGCTGCAGGATGGCCTTCTCGACGTCGTCGGCCGGCGTGTTGACGCCCGCCGGCAGCGCGATCGGCGCGCCGCTGCCGACGTCGACCAGGCCGATGTCGAATCCGGCCCCCGGAACGTGTCGCTCGAAGGCGGCGATCGTTCGGCGCACCGGAAAGAGCGTCGGGCTCGACGTCTGCTCGGCTGTGGCGGTCGCCTCGACGCGCGTCACCTGCTCGCAGTCGGCCGCGACGAGGTCGACGGAGTCGGCC
>DASUNJ010000095.1:0-8011 GCA_036277235.1 Thermoanaerobaculia bacterium
ACACCAAGGACACCAGAGACCTCAAGGACGGCGTCTCTGGTGTCCTTTCCGGCCTCTCCTCAGCGAGCCGCCCGCACGTCCCCTCTCAAGGCCGGCAGATCGAGCGGCACGACCGGCTCCTCGGCCAGGGCGGCGGCGAGCTTCTGGTCGTGGCCGTAGACGTCCTTGCGGAAGTGGATCACGCCGTTGTCTTCCACCCAGGCGGTGAAGTAGAGGATGTGCACCGGCAGCTTCTTGGGCAGCTTCACCGTGCGGTGCTCGCCCGAAACGATGGCCTCGCGCACCTTCGTGCCTCTCCATTCCGGCTTGTCGCGGAGCAGGTACTCGGCGAGCTGCACCGGCCGCTCGAGGCGGATGCAGCCGTGGCTGAAGTCCCGCTCCTCGCGCGAGAACAGGTGATCGGCGGGCGAGTCGTGGAGGTAGACGTCGTGCTCGTTGGGGAACATGAACTTGACCTGGCCGAGCGGGTTGTCCGGCCCGGACCGCTGCTTGAGGCGCTGGTTGGCGCCCTCGCCCACCCATTCCATGTTGTTGCGCGCCAGATAGGAAGGATCGCTCGCCAGCTTGGGGAGGATCTCCCCCTCGGTGATGCTGGAAGGGATGTTCCACTCCGGGTTCAGCTCCATGTACTCCATCATGTCGCTGAACACGGGCGTCTGGCTTTGCTGCTTGCCCACGACCACGGCCATGTCGATCGCCTTGCGGCCTTCGTCGTATAGCTCCATCCGGTACTCGGGGACGTTGACCCAGACGTGGCTGTCGCCGAGGGTGTTGGGCAGCCAGCGCCAGCGCTCCAGGTTGATCTCGATCTGCTGGATGCGTTCCTGGACCGGCACGTTGAGCTCGGCCAGGGTGTCCTCGCCCATCTTGCCGTCGGGCTCCAGGCCGTGCCGCTGCTGGAAGCGGGAGACCGCCTGGGCCACGGCGTCATCGAAAACCGGCAGAGGCTGCTGGCCCTCTGGGGGCGTCGGCAGATCCCCCTCGGCGGTCAGCCGATTGCGCAGGGCGAGCACGCCCGCTCCGCGGGCACCCTTCTCCAGTCCCTCGGGAACTTTGGGCCAGTTGCCGATCTCCCGGTAGCGGGTGAGGGCGTCGCGCAGCCGGGCGTAGCGCGGGTTGGGCGGAGCGAGGCTCCGCAGGCTGGCGGCTACGTCTTCCTCCTGCAGCGCCTTTTCCAGGCGGGCGTCCAGGTCGACGTTGCGCGACTGGTCCTCCCAGTGGATGCGCAACGTCTCGGGCTGCACCCGGCCGATGGCGGTGTGGGCGGCGAGCGTCAGATAGATGAAGGTCATCTCCACGTCCAGGTCAGCCAGCCGGCGCTGGGCCTCGGGGGATTCCAGCGACCAGTCCTTGTCCTCTTTCATCTGGCTCAGGATGCCGGCGAGCTGCTGGCTCCGGTAGCGCCGCGGATCGAGCCCCTCGGTCGCGGCAACGGAGCCGATGGCCTGGGCGAGCTGCTCGGCCTGAGGGCGGGGGCCGTTCACGTCCGACCACGCGGGCTGGTACTGGCGCTTCTGATAGAAGCGGCGCATCTCGTCCCAGGCGCGCGCCCGCTCCTTCTGGTCCTTGATGGAAGCCGGAAGGGTTTCGGTTTCGACGGTTGACCGGATGATCATCGCCACCTCGGGCGGCATGATCTTCTCCTCGCGGCAGCCGGTCAGGAGGAAAACCCCCGCGAGAGTCAGGGCGAGAGGAAAGATTCGGAGCTTCATGTCGGCAGATTCCTTGTCAGTTCGTCAGGTCTTCATGCCTACGGCCTTCTTCATGGCGGCCGTGATGGACTGACGCTCTTTCAAGAAGTCTGCCCACGGGTCGGCGTCGAGGCTTTCGAGCCTTTCAGGGAGGTTCCGGACAGTGTAGGTGTTGGCCCGCACGTCGGTCTCCAGCTCTTCCCAGAAGAGGGGGGTGGAGATCGGCGCTCCGGGGCGGGCGCGGGTGGAGTAGGCGCCGATCGAGGTGGCGCCGCGGCCGTTGCGCAGGTAGTCGATGAAGATCTTGCCCTTGCGGCTGGCCTTGGAGAGATTGGAGGTGTAGCGGCCCGGCTCGTCGTCCTCGATGCTCTCGACCACCGCCTTGGTGAAGGCCTTGACCTCGTCCCACTCGCCGCGCCGCACCAGGGGCACGCAGACGTGGAGCCCCTTGCCGCCGGTGGTCTTGAGCCAGGTGCGCAGCCCCAGCCCCTCCAGCTTCTCGCGCACCTTGAGCGTCCCCTCGACCACGCGCTCCCAGGAGAGGCCCTCGTCGGGATCGAGATCGAAGACGACGTAGTCGGGCTTCTCGATGTCGTCGATGTGTGAGCCCCAGATGTGGATCTCCAGCACGCCCATCTGGACCAGGGTGATCAGGCCGGCGGCCGAGTCCAGGGCGCCGTAGGGCTCGGCGCCTGCCCCCTCTTCGACCTTCACCCTCTTGATGGAGGCGGGGAACTGCTCGCTGACGTGCTTCTGATAGAAGCACTGCTTCCCCTGTCCCGAGGGGCAGCGCACCAGGGTCAGCGGCCGGTTCTGGAGATGGGGGAGGATCCAGGCCTGGATGCGCTCGTAGAAGAGTGCCAGCTCGCGCTTGGTCAGCCCCTGATCGGGGTAGAGGACCCGGTCCGGGTTGGAGAGCTTGACGCCCGCGATCTCGGTGACGCCCTTGGGGTCGCGCTCGGGGCCGAGCGGCGGAGTATCCCCCTTCTTCTTCGCGGTTTTCTTCACCGTAGTCTTCGCCGTAGGCTTGGCTGGCTTTTTCACGGCCTTCTTCTCCACGGCTTTCTTCTCGATCTTGGCGGTGGGCTGCGCGACCTCCCTCACCACCTCGTCCGGGGACTTGTCCTCGCGCAACCCCTGGAACGTAGGATGGCGCAGAACGCCGTCCTCGGTCCACTCGGTGAAGGCGACCTCGCCCACCAGTTTCGGCTCGACCCAGTGGCTGCGGTGGGCCTCGGCGCCTCGCGGAGCCTTCTTGAAGGCCGGGGTCTTCCTCTCCAACTCGTCCAGCCTCTTGCGCAGGGCGAGGAGGGTCTTGCTGTCGAAGCCGGTGCCCACCTTGCCGGCGTAGACGAGCTCCTTGTCCTCGTTCACCGCCAGGTGGAGCGCGCCGAAGCCTTTGCGGGAGCGCTCGGGATCGGTGAAGCCGACGATCACCATCTCCTGCCGCTTCAGGCACTTGACCTTGACCCATTCCTTGCTGCGGCCGGAGTGATAGGGGAGGTCGCCGCGCTTGGAGATGATCCCTTCCAGGCCGAACTTGCAGGCGTGCTGGAAGAAAGCGTCGCCGGAGCCTTCGACGTGGTCGCTCAGCCGGATCGTGCCCTCCCTGGGCTGGCCGGCCAGCAGGGCAGCGAGCGCTTCCTTCCTCTGAAGGAGAGGCACGGGCCGGAGATCGTGGCCGTCCAGGTGGAGGAGGTCGAAGGCGAAGAAGACGATGTCCTTGCCGCCCTTGCCGAGCGCGTTCTGAAGCGCCTGGAAGCTGGTGGTCCCGTTGGGGAGGAGGACCGCGGCCTCGCCGTCGAGGAGCGCCTCCTTGGCAGGCAGCGAAGAGATGGCCTCGGCCACGGGGCCGAAGAGGTCGGTCCATTCCTTGCCGTTGCGGGTGATGATGCGGACCGTTCCGTCCTTCAGCTCGCAGAGCACCCGGTAGCCGTCGAGCTTGAGCTCGTGGATCCATTCCTCGCCTTGCGGCGGGTCTGAGACCAGGGTGGCGAGCTGGGGAGCGACTTTCGCGGGGAGCTTCGCCTTGCGGGCGCCGGCCGGGGGAGGGAGTGCCTTCTTCGCAGGTGCCTTCTTCTTCGTGACCTTCTCTTCCCGGTTCGACTTCCAGACGCGGTCGGGGTTGGCGGCGATCTCTTCGAGGGTGAGCCCGGTTGTGACGCTCGCGGGGTACTCCTGGACGAGGGCGTCCCCGCTGCCCGGCACGGCGAACTCGTCGTTCTCCTTGAAGAGCAGCCAGTTCTCCTTGTCCTCGTCCTTCCCCTGCAGGCGCACCAGGTGCCAGCCGCCGTGGAGCTTCTCGCCTTCGAGACGGAACTTGATGTGGCCCTTGCGGTAGGCCTTGACCGGATCGATGTCCGGATACCAGGTGCCGTGGTCCCAGAGCAGGACCGTGCCGCCGCCGTACTCCCCCTTGGGGATGATCCCTTCGAAGTCGCCGTAGTCGAGGGGGTGGTCCTCGACGTGGACCGCGAGCCGCTTCTCGCCCGGATCGAGGCTCGGCCCCTTGGGCACGGCCCAGCTCCGCAGGACGCCCTCCATCTCCAGGCGGAAGTCGTAGTGCAGCCGGCTGGCCGCGTGCTTCTGGATGACGAACGAATTGCCCTTGGCCTTGGCGACCTTGCCCGCCGGCTCGGGGGTCTTCTTGAAGTCCCGCTTGCGCTTGTACTCCTGGAGTCCCATGATGGATCAGGAACGGATCAGGCCGTCTTGCGTTTCGCCGCAGTCTTCCTGGCCGCCTTCTTGGGGGGCTTGCGGGCCGCCGCTTTCTTAGCGGGCTTCCTGCCCGGCTTCGCCTCGACGCTCTGCTTGAGCAGGGCCATGAGATCGACCACCTTGCCACCGGGCTCCGCCTTGGGAGCAGGCGCGGCTTCGGGCGACTCCTCGAACTGTCCGGCCTCGACGCGCTCCTTGATGAGCTTCTTGAGGTCCTTGTAATAGTCGTCACGGTACTTCTCGGGGTCCCAGCTGGAGACCATGCCCTCGACCAGGCGCTCGGCCATGTCGAGCTCGCGCTCGGACACCCCCTCCTTGCCCGAGGGCAGGTCGAGCTCGCGCGGATCGCGCAGCTCGTGGGCGAAGCGCAGGATGTTGAGGACGATCGCCTTTTCCTCGACGAGGACCGCGGCCAGGTACTGCTTGGTGCGGATCACCACCTTGGCGATCCCCACCTTGTTGGTGCGCCGCAGGGTCTCGCGCAGGAGCGCGTAGCTCTTCGCTCCCCTCTTCTCCGGGCCGAGGTAGTAGGGCTTGTCGAAGAAGAGCGGGCTGATGTCCCCGGCATCGACGAAGTCGAGGATGTCCACCGTCTGGGTCTTCTCGGGGCTGGCGCGCTCGAGGTCCTCGTCGGAGATCACGACGTGCTTGCCCCCCTCGACCTCGTAGCCGCGGACGGTCTCATCCCATGGCACTTCCCGCCCGGTCTCCTCGTTCACCCGCTTGTAGCGGAGCCGCGCCATGTTCCGGCGGTCCAGCATATGAAAGCTGACGGTCTCCTCGCGCTTCTCGGCCGAGTAGAGACCCACCGGGATGTTCACGAGGCCGAAGGTGATGCTCCCTTTCCAGATTGATCGCGCCATAAATCCTCCCCCGAGACAAACTTCGCAAAATGTGTGCCGTGGAGGGCGGCGCGGCGGAGGAGACGCCCCGGAGGAGACGCCCCACGGGGCGTCTCTACATTGGCAGGCAGGTGCGACGCGTTGCCCGGTCCACGTCGCTGCCCCCCCACTGTTAGAGACGCCCCGTGGGGCGTCTCCTGTCTTGTGAGAAGCTAGGGTACATGCGAGGCGGCACCACCGAAACCCGCACCTGGAAAGTCCATGGAGGCCATGCCGAGGCCCGCGCCGACCATCTCGCCACCGAAGAGCCCCTGGAGATCCGGCTCGCCTGGGAGGGCGGGGAGCGCACCGTGGCCGTCACCATGCGCACCCCCGGCAACGACGAGGAGCTGGCCGCCGGCTTCCTGTTCGCCGAAGGGGTGATCGACCGGCGCGAGCTGATCGTCGGCTTCCGCCGTCCGACCGAATCCGGGGATACCCCCGAGCCGAACGTCGTGGAGGTCGAGCTGTCCGAGGCGCCCGAGGCCGATCTGCCGAGCCTGGAACGGCATTTCTTCTCCAGCAGCGCCTGCGGCGTCTGCGGCAAGGCCGGGCTTCAGGCGCTCCAATTGCGCGCTCCCGGCCGCCTTCCTCCCGGTCCCGAGGTAGACCCGGCGGTGCTCTCCGGCCTCCCGGACCGTCTCCGCGAAGCGCAGGGGATCTTCGAGTCGACCGGCGGCCTGCACGCGGCCGGGCTCTTCGACGCCGGGGGCAGGCTCATTGCCGTGCGCGAGGACGTGGGCCGCCACAACGCCCTCGACAAGCTCTTCGGCTGGGCGTTCCTCCAGGGCCTCCTCCCCCTCCACGGCCACCTGGTGCTGGTGAGCGGCCGGTCGAGCTACGAGATCCTCCAGAAATGCCTCATGGCGGGGGTGCCGGTGGTCTGCGCGGTTTCGGCGCCGAGCAGCCTGGCGGTCGAGCTGGCCAACCGCTTCGGGATCACCCTGGTCGGCTTCCTCCGGGGCGACCGGTTCAATGTCTACAGCGGCGTCGAGCGTTTGCCGGCCGCGGCGGTGTAAATCTTTCATGGGGGATTGGCCCCTCTCCCCCGGAAACCTCTCTGGCATGGAAGCTGCAATTTCGCGGGATCGGAGCTTGTCAGGATTCGTCCTGATTGGCGCCGGCCCAACGAGCCTCAACGGGCTTCGCGGCCCTCCCTGAACGGGGAGGCGTTCTGACTCCCTTGATCAGCAAACGCCTCCCCGCTTTTTTGACCCATTCCTCACAGGAGGAACACCATGAGCAGGAAGATTTCCGTGGCGTTGGCACTCTGGTTGGCCCTGGCGGGCGGCCTGCTGACCGCCTGCGACAACGACGGCCGCGAGGCCGTGGAGACGGAACGGGACGCGCAGGGCACCGACATCCATATCGACGGCGACGAGGTCGAGCGCGAGCTCGACCAGGCAGGGGAACAGGTCGAGCGCGGGCTCGACCAGGCGGGCGAGCAGCTCGAGCGCGCCGGGGACCAGGTGGCGAGAGGAGCCGAGCAGGTGGCGGAGGGGGCCGAGCAGGTCGGCGCGGCCATCGAGCGCGGCGCCGCGCAGATCGAAGCCGAGGTCGGCCCGGTCCTCGACGACGCGGCCATCACCGCCCGCGTCAAGGCCAAGCTGATCGCGGACCCGGAGATCAACTCCTTCCACATCGACGTGGACACGGTCGACGGCCGCGTCGCGCTCAACGGCAAGGTCTCCTCGGCCGAGCAGCGCTCCGAAGCCGAGGACCTCGCCCGCGGCACCCAGGGGGTCCGGCAGGTCGTGAACCTGATCCAGATCGCGGGGCAGGACGTGCCTCTGAAGGTGCCGCCTTCGGGCTCGGGCCAGTAAAAGGACCAAAGGGACACCAAGGACAGCAAGGACGACAAGGACAGCGGGAGGGGCTCCCTCTCCCCTCGTGGGAGAGGGCTGGGGAGAGGGGGGCATGGGTATATGCTCCCCGGCCAGCCCATGAACCCCTACATCGAAAGCTTCCTCCCACTCTTCGTGGCGATCAACGCGCTCGGCGTGATCCCCATCTACCTGGCGGTGACAGAGGGCATGACCTCCTCGCAACGCCGCCGGCTGACCTTCCAGGCCGTGGTGACCGCGTCGCTGGTCGCGGTCCTCGTGCTCTTCGCCGGACAGCTCATCTTCTCTGCGCTGGGAATCACGGTGAACGACCTCCGGGTCGGCGGCGGTCTGATCCTGCTGGTGCTCAGCATTTCGAACCTGATCTTCGGGGACTACCGAAGGCGCGATCCGCGGCAGGACGAGGAGGAAGGGGCGTCCGTGGGTGTGGTGCCGCTCGGCATCCCGCTGATCATCGGCCCCGCGGCGATCACCTCGGTCCTGGTATCGCGGGAGGCCTACGGCTACCTGCCCACGCTCACCTCCCTGGTGCTCAACATGATCCTGGTTTTCGTGGTCCTGGCCTTCAGCCCCTGGCTGGGGAAGATCATGGGAAACGCCGTGAGCCGGGCGGTCGGCAAGGTGTCGAGCCTGTTCCTCGCCGCGATCTCCGTCGCCCTCATCCGCGCCGGGATCGTAGGGATGATTCAGGCGCTGTAAGCCGCTTTGACCGGCCCCACGTTCCTTGGAACTATCCCAAGATCCTTGGATCGGCCCGAAGCTTCTCAGATCGGCTCCAAGCCTCTTAGATCCGATTTAAGCCACTTAGATCGGATCTAAGCCCCTTATTTTGGATCTAAGCCTCTTAAATCGGATCTAAGCCCCTTAAATCCGGCGC
>DASUNJ010000096.1:0-4791 GCA_036277235.1 Thermoanaerobaculia bacterium
GGCGGCGCTCAGCTACGTGCGCTCGAAGGCTGCGGACCTGAACCTCCCGGAAGACTTCCACTCGAAGATCGATATTCACATCCATGTGCCCGAGGGAGCGATCCCGAAGGATGGGCCGTCGGCCGGCATCACCATGGCCGCCACCCTGATCTCGGCGCTGACCAAGAACCCCGTCCGCAAGGACGTGGCGATGACCGGCGAGATCACGCTGCGCGGCAAGGTGCTGCCTGTCGGGGGCATCAAGGATAAAGTCCTGGCGGCATTCCGGGGCGGCATCACCGAGGTGATCCTGCCGCGGGAGAACGAGAAGGACCTGGAGGAGATCCCCGAGGAAGTCCGTCATGCCATGGAGTTCCACATGGTGGAATCCATGGACGAGGTCCTGCGGCTCGCTCTTCAAGGCCCGGTCTCGCCGCTGGCGAAAGCCGGAAAGTTCGAGGAGGCCCCCACCGAGCCTCCCGTGGGACCGGATTCCCTGGCCCATTGACTGACCTAGAAGCCGGCGGCCGCGGTCCGTTCGCGGCCGCCGGAACCAATTGAAAAGTCTGAGCTCCCCGGGAAGAGTGTGAAGGTCGAGAGCGCGGAGTTCGTCAAGTCCGCTCGGGCGAGCGGCGACTTTGTCCGGGATGGGCGCCCCGAGATCGCTTTCGTGGGGCGCTCCAACGTGGGCAAGTCGAGCTTGCTGAACCGCCTCCTCGGCAGAAAGGGGCTGGCCCGGGTCAGCTCCACCCCGGGCCGGACGCGTCTGGTCAACTACTTCCTGGTCAACCGGCGCTTCTGGTTCGTGGATCTGCCGGGTTACGGCTACGCGAAGGCCGGGAAGGACGAGCGGCGGGAGTGGGCCGCTCTGGCCGACAGCTACTTCAGGGACGAGCGGACGCGGCCTCTGGTCGTGATGCTGGTCGACGGCAAGGTGGGCGCAACACCCCTGGACGCTCAGGCGTACGAATACCTGGCGAGCCTCGGGGTCGGGATGGTGGTGGTGGCGACCAAGGTCGACCGCCTCCCGCGGGGGAAGAGGGCGGCGATGGAGCGGGGGGTGCGGGAGGCGCTGGGTCTGGAAGGCGAATTGCCTTTGATCCCTGTTTCCGCGCACTCGGGAGAAGGGATGCAAGAGCTCTGGAGCGCGGTCGCGCGCCATCTCGAACAGAGTGCACAGTGATCAAACCGTAAGAGGAACAACATGGCAAAGCCACAGCAGAACCAAGCAGAGAAGGGGAGCGCGGTCGAGGCGCTCGACATCCGGGCGCTCAAGGAGATGAGCATCTCCCAGCTCACCCAGATCGGGAAGGACCTCGGCGTCGAGGGGGCCACCGGCATGCGCAAGCAGGAGCTGATCTTCAAGGTCCTGCAGGCGCAGACCGAGAAGAGCGGCCTCATCTTCGCCGAAGGGGTGCTCGAGTGCCTCCCGGACGGGTTCGGCTTCCTCCGCGCTCCGGAATACAACTACCTGCCCGGCCCGGACGACATCTACGTCTCTCCGAGCCAGATCCGGCGCTTCGACCTGCGCACCGGCGACACGATCTCCGGCCAGGTGCGGCAGCCCAAGGAGGGCGAGCGCTACTTCGCGCTCATCAAGGTCGAAGCGGTCAACTTCGAGCACCCCGAGGTCGCCCGCAACAAGATCTTCTTCGACAACCTGACGCCGCTCTATCCGCAGGAGCGGATCAAGCTGGAGGTCGGGGGCGACATGTCCTCGCGGGTCATGGACCTGGCGACGCCCATGGGCAAGGGCCAGCGCGCCCTCATCGTGGCGCCGCCGCGCACCGGCAAGACCATGCTGCTGCAGTCCATCGCCCACTCGGTGGAGAAGAACCACCCGGAGGCGATCCTCATCGTGCTGCTCATCGACGAGCGGCCTGAAGAGGTCACGGACATGCAGCGCTCGGTCCAGGGCGAGGTGGTCAGCTCGACGTTCGACGAGCCGGCGACCCGCCACGTGCAGGTGGCCGAGATGGTCATCGAGAAGGCCAAGCGGCTGGTCGAGCACAAGAAGGACGTCGTCATCCTGCTCGACTCCATCACCCGCCTGGCCCGCGCCTACAACACGGTCCAGCCGCCGTCGGGCAAGGTGCTCTCCGGCGGTATCGATGCCAACGCGCTGCACCGGCCGAAGCGCTTCTTCGGCGCCGCGCGCAACATCGAGGAGGGCGGGTCGCTGACCATCATCGCCACCGCGCTGGTCGACACCGGCAGCCGCATGGACGACGTCATCTTCGAAGAGTTCAAGGGCACCGGCAACTGCGAGATCCATCTCGACCGGAAGCTGGTGGACAAGCGCGTCTTCCCGGCCATCGACATCAACAAGTCGGGCACCCGCAAGGAAGAGCTGCTCATGCCCGAGAGCGAGCTGCACCGCGTCTGGGTGCTGCGCAAGGTGCTCAACCCGCTGTCCACGGTGGAGAGCATGGAGCTGCTGCTCGACAAGCTCTCGAAGGCCAAGAGCAACCAGGACTTCTTGAACGCGATGTCCAAGTAGGGGAGCCCTTGCCCAAGCTGCGCGTCGGGATCGTCAACTTCCTGAACAGCAAGCCGCTCGCCTGGGGCTTTCTCAAAGGACATCACGCGGACCTCTTCGCGCCGACCTACCATCCTCCCGCGATGGTGGCGAGGCTGCTGGGGCAGGGCGCCCTCGACATCGGTCTGATCCCGTCCGTCGAGGTGCAGCGCATCCCGGGCCTGAAGATCCTGCCGGACCTCTGTGTCGCCTCGACCCACGAGGTCAAGAGCGTGATCCTGGTCTCCCGGGGTCCGCTGGAGCAGGTCAAGAGGGTCGCCCTGGACCAGAACAGCCGCACGTCGGTGGCGCTGCTCCGCATCCTCCTGCAGGAGCGCGGGATCCATCCCGAGTACCTGCACGAAAGGCCGGACCCGGAGCGGATGCTGTCGGAGGCGGACGCCGCGCTGCTGATCGGAGACCCAGCTCTCAAGGTGGAGCGCGACAAATACCAGGTGATCGATCTCGCGGCCGAGTGGAACGCGCTGACCGGCCGGCCCTTCGTCTTCGCGGTCTGGGCGGTCCGTGCCGGGGTCGACCTTCCCGATCTGCCCTTCTACTTCAAGAGCAGCCTGCGCTACGGGCTGTCCTCGATCGACACCCTGTCGCGCGAGGCCGCGGCCGAGCTCGGGCTGGACAGCGCCGACGTGCGCTCGTACCTGACGGAAAACCTGCACTACTTCCTGCGCCAGGAGGAGCTGGCCGGCCTGGAGGAGTTCTACCGCCGCGCTCACGCGCACGGCCTGATCCTCGAGCCCAGACCATTAGAGTTCTTGGAATGATAGACTTGCACCTGTCATGCAACTGGAACCATCCGGCCGCCCCGTAACCCAGATCCTCGACGATGCCGTCTCCGGCCGCCGTATCTCCGCGGCCGATGCCCATACCCTGATCCTGGATGGCGACCTCCTGGAGATCGGCCTGGCGGCGCACGAGGTGAGGAACCGGTTCAATGATCCGGAAGTGGCGACCTACAACGTCGACCGGAACATCAACTACACGAACGTCTGCGTGTACAAGTGCCGGTTCTGCGCCTTCTACCGCGAGCCGGGAGACCCGGAAGGCTACCTCCTGCCCTTCGAGGAGATCGGGCGCAAGGTCGAGGAGACGATCGCGCTCAACGGCACGGGCATCCTCATGCAGGGCGGCGTCCATCCGGACCTGCCGCTCTCCTACTACGAGGAGCTGCTCCGTTACCTGCGCGGCCTCTACCCGTCGGTCCACCTGCACGCCTTCTCACCGCCGGAGGTCAAGTTCATCGCCAAGAAGGAGCGGATGAGCTTCTACGACGTGATCGCGCGCCTCAAGGCCGCCGGTCTCATGTCGATCCCCGGAGGCGGCGCCGAGATCCTCTCGGACCAGATCCGCAAGGACGTGCTCGCCTACCCGAAGTGCTCGGCCGAGGAGTGGATCGACATCATGCGCCAGGCGCACAAGAACGGCCTGCGCACCTCGGCGACCATGATGTACGGCATGGGCGAGCCCATCCGGGACCGCATCGAGCACTTCCAGCGCGTGCGCGACCTCCAGGACGAGACCGGAGGCTTCACGGCCTTCATCTCCTGGACCTTCCAGCACGAGCACACGGAAATGCCCGACGTGCCCGAGACCTTCGCCGAGGAGTACCTGCGGACCCTGGCGGTGTCGCGGCTCTTCCTCGACAACATCGTCCACTTCCAGACGAGCTGGGTGACGCAGGGCAAGAAGATCGGCCAGGCGGCTCTGGCCTTCGGGGCGGACGACATGGGCTCGATCATGATCGAGGAGAACGTGGTCTCCTCGGCGGGAACGAGCTACCGCATGAGCCAGGACGAGATGGAGCACCTGATCCGCTCGGCCGGCTACATCCCCAAGCAGAGGACCAACCTCTACGAGCGGATCGTCACCCGCGACGAGACCGCCGAGCTGGCAAGGCAGTACCGGCATGCGCTGACGCCGCAGAACCGGGATCTGGTGAGCTCGGCGTTGTTGCCGGTCGTGAGCTAGAGCCACATCCCCGACGCCTACTCCCGGTCCCCCGAGCACGCCCTCCCCGGGCGAGGGGCGCCGCGCGCCTAAAGCAAATTTTAGGAGAATATTGTTTTATACTTCAGTTAATCCTCGGCGAGATTCTCTCGCTTCGAGGCTGACCACCAGGAGGGCCTGACCTTGAAGAAAATCGGAAGGAAAGTTCGGCTGATCGGACTCGTGGCGGCCTTGGCGTTTTCGGCCGCTATCCTCGGAGGAGCCTTGTCACCAGTTGCGCAAGCGGGCCCTATGTACGAGGTCCATACGCTGTACTACAACAACGCAGC
>DASUNJ010000097.1:0-6958 GCA_036277235.1 Thermoanaerobaculia bacterium
CAGATGGTAAAACCGGCGGGCAAGCCGCTGCAGGTCCTCGCCCGGACGCGGATCGTAGGCCAGGTTGACGACCGGGCGGTCCAGCAGGGCCGCCTCCAGCGTGATGGTCGACGCCAAGTTTACCACCACGTCTGCGTGCGCGACCGAGCTCACCAGCTCACGGTTGTCTTCCGGCGTGGGACAGTAGGCCGCCAGCCGGCCGCTGCCGGGCGCGCCGGGCACGTGCAGACGCACCGACTTGCTCCTGGGCAGGTCGAGGAAGCGCCCGCCGGCGTCTCCTGGGTGGAGGCGGATCAGGAGCTGCGGCCGGTTCGGGAGGCGGCCGGCCTCGACCTCTCCGGCCAGACGGCGGGCGATTTGATGCTCGGCCGGGGCGAGATGTGGTGTGGCCGCGGCATGGAGGATCAACGGCCGAGCCGGGTCCAGTTCAAGACGCGCGAAGAGCTCCTCGCGGCTCCACCGCATCTCCGGCCGCCGGTACCAGTCGAAATGGGGCACCCCTGTTGCCACCACCGGACAGCCCCCGGCCTCGGGGTAGTAACGGAGCACCTCTTCCCTCATGCGCTCAGACCAGACCAGATACCGGTCATACTCGCTGTAGTAGGCGGGCTTCGAGGTCAGATTGTCCCAAGAGTTGATCCAGGCCGCCACGGGAATACCCCTGCGCCTGGCCACCAGGACCGGCGGCGCCTCAGCCGGTTCGTGCGGGACGGTCGAAACCACCAACGCGACGCCGAGCCGGGCGAAAAGCTGCTCATAGACATCGACGTGCGGGTACTCGCAGAAGAAGAGCGACCGTTCCCGCTCCGCCAGGCGGGCCATGGCCGCGGGGCTCGCGAAGAGGGATGCCTCCATCTTCAGACGCTGCAACCGGAGCCGGTCCCGCCACCGCCACCGCAAGGTCTTCCTGTGCTCCCGCTCCCGGAAGCGGCGGGTACCTGTTGCGCTCAGGCGCTCAAAGTAGGCGTTGCGCCGCTCATAGACTCTCCCTTGGGCGCCCTGCCGCGGATCGAAGGGCAGGAGCGGCTCCACGGCGATGGCATTGCCGAGCTGGCGGCGCAAAGGCTCCACGAGAAGCGGGCTCGCGAGCACCAGCACCCGTGCCCGCACGAGCAGGCGGGGCAGCACCTCGGTCTGGAGGAAGCTGCGGACTCCCCAGCCCGAGCTGACCAGCAGGGCGATGGTCGGCATCGAATCCGTCATCGGACAGCGAACCCTGCGGCACCACCTGGATCCGTGGAGCCCTCCGCATCAAACCGGCGAGCGAAGATGGAAGCCGGGGTCACATAGGACCAGGTGGCAAGCACCCGAGCCTGCTCCGTGGCGAGGCCGCCGCGGTGAAAGCCGTAGGTGTCACAGAAGACGAGGGTGCCGGCGGCACCTGTGGCGAGGACCCGGTCCGCGGCCGGGATGCGCAACTCGATCTCACCCTCGGGTGGATAGCTCGCCGTCCCCGGATCGGGATTGGGAAAGAGGCCCGCCCAGCGCCCGTCTCCGTGGCTCCCGCAGACGTACTCCAGCGGTCCCGAGGCTGCGCCCACATCCGACAGGTAGAGGAACACCTTGACCAGCCGTTCGTCCTCCGGATCGCGGTGCCAGCGCTGCGAGGCCTGCGCCTGGCGCTCGACCGGCGACGGAATCGTGTACCAGAGGTCCACGTAGTTCAGCTTCGACCAGAGCCCGAGGTACGAATTCACCGTCTCGAGGAGCGCCGGAGCCAGGCCGATCCGCAGCCAGACGTCGCTCGCAGGCAGGGACGGCCGTAACTCGTGGAGCTTGACGATGTAGTCCTTGCCGCGGGTTTTCCCCTCCTCCGGGCGGTAGGCCTCGATCCCGCGCCGCACGCGTTCGCTCGCGATGAAGACGCGGCCCGCCTCGGCCGCCTCCGGCCAGAGGTCCGGCACCAGCTCGCGCACGTCCGCCAGGGCGAAGCCGTCGCGCCGCAGGTCTGCGACCACCCGTGCCTGGGCCTCGCCCAGGGTGGGCCTCAGCGCCTCGAACCGGCGGCGGCTCGCGCGGTTGAGCCACCCCTGACCGTAGCCGCGGTACTTAATGCTGCGCCAGGCGCGGCGGAGGGGAGCAGGTACGTTCATCAGCGTCTCCTCAGCAGCCACCAGGTGGACTCGACGCGCCGGTTGAGCCAGATCCGCGATCCCTGCCGTTCGAAAAGACTCGCCGCCAGCCTGTGCCCCCAGTGGCTGACCTTGCCGGCCATCCGCCCGAGCGGGCCGGTCCCGGGCCAGGCCAGACCCGCCTGGCCGCCGGCGGTAAAATGGGTCATCACCTCGCAGCGGAAACCCGCCCGAACCGCACGGTAGAGTGCGAAATCCACGCTCTCCTCCGTGCAGAAATACCAGCGGTGAGCGTCGCGGTGACGCTCTGGCGAGAGGCCATAGTTCTTATAAAGCGGGATGCCGGCGCGGTAGGACGGCCATCCCGCCGTCCAGCAGTTCGGAAGGCCGATCAGCACCCACTCCCGCGAGATCCGGAACAGCTCGTCGCAATAGAAGTGAGGGTCGTAGAGGTGCTCCAGCACATCGGTGCAGACCACGAAGTCCGCCGACCGGTCGCGCAGGGGGAGCGGGAGGCCGGAGAGGAGATCGACCTTCACATCCGGGTCTCCAAACAGGTCCAGGCCGACGTAGGGGCCGAGGACCAGCGAGCGGAGAGCGGCGCGGTCACAGCCGACATCCACGATCCGGCCCGTCATGCGCTCGCGGTGGGCTTCGAAGACATGGCGCTGCCGCCGTTCCCGGCCGGCGATCAGCTCGCCGCTCCGCACCTCGACCCGCATCCCGGGATGGTGGGCTTCATGGTCGAGCAGCCCCCACTCGATGGCGCGCTCGAACCCGCCCGAATTGGAGCCCTGCCTGCGGATGCGCTCGACCGATGCCGGCGCGGTCACCATCAGGGCTCCCCTCCCACCTCGAACGAGTGCGGCACCAGGAACGGGCCGGAGTCCGCGGGCCAGGCCACGCCGGTACCGAAGAAGTCGCCGCCCGCCACGGTGAGCTCCAGGGCATCCGAGATCCGGTCCTCGAGGTCGCGGCCCGACTTGATCCAGGCGCTCAGGCGATAGGTGCCGTGGTGCAGCGGCAGCCTCGGGATCACGGCGCGGACCGTGCCGGAAGGGCCGGGCAGCCTGGAGATGCCGCTGCCTGAGCCGTCGTTACCATCGTTGACGAGGATGAACAGCGTGTCGCCCAGCAGGTTCGTCCAGGCCACGCGGATGCGCGCTCCCTCCACCTCGGCGCCGTCCGCGATCTCATAGTCGAACAGGAGCTCGACGCGGGAGCCCGAGGTGAGATGGATCGCCGGCCTGCCGTCGCACAGGGCCCGCACGTGGGTGAAGCGGACCCTCCCGCGGCCGGGCCGGCGCGCTGCTTCGACCAGAAGCCCCTGGGCCGTGGAGCCCGTCTGCAGGTAGCGCTCGATGGCATCCGCGGTCGAGCCGTGGAACGCGACGCGGCCATGGTCCAGGAGCAGCGCCTGGTCGCAGAGGCGCTCCACCGCGGAGAGGTTGTGGCTGACGAAGATGGCGGTGCGCCCCTCCTCCGCCACCTCGCCGATCTTGCCAAGGCAGCGCTTCTGGAAGGCGGTGTCCCCCACCGCCAGCACTTCGTCGACCAGCAGGATCTCGGGCTCCAGGTGGGCGGCGACCGCGAAGGCCAGGCGCAGGTACATGCCCGACGAGTAGTGCTTGACCGGCGTGTCCACGAACTGCTCGACCTCGGCGAAAGCCACGATACGGTCGAACTGGCGGACGATCTCGGAGCGCTTCATGCCGAGGATGGCCCCATTCAGGAAGATGTTCTCCCGGCCGCTCAGCTCACCGTGGAATCCCGTTCCCACCTCCAGCAGACTCCCCACGCGGCCGCGGAGGACGGCGCGTCCCCCGGTGGGCTCGGTGATCCGCGAGAGGATCTTGAGCAGTGTGCTCTTGCCCGCGCCGTTGTGGCCGATCAGCCCCAGCACCCGGCCCTGGCCGAGCTCGAAGGAGATGTCGCGCAACGCCCAGAAGGTGCCGGCGGGCTCCGCGGCCGCGCGCGGCCGCCAGAGTCCGGCCAGGCTGTCGCGAAGCGTGCGATAGGTCCGGCGGCGGGCGCCCAGGCGGTAGCGCTTGGCGAGCGCCTCCACGGCGATGACCGGTTCAGCCATTCAGAAGCCCCAGGCTGATCCATTGCCAGACGAAGAAGCTGTTGTCACCCTCCCCCGCGCAATAGGCCCGCCATTCGCACCGAACTGCTTCCGCGTCGAGCCAGCCGCTGCCGAGCGCGCGCTCGATCCGTGCCGCGGCCCAGCCGCGAAGCGGACCGCGAAGCCACTCCCTCTGCGGCGTCTGGAGAGGCCGCTTGGGCGCCTCGACCACGCCTTTCGGCAACAGCTCGCCGAGCAGGGAGCGCAGCATCCATTTCTGCTGGCCGTCGCGGATCTTGCGCAGCGGCGGCTGGCGCAGGGCAAGCTCCACGAGACGATGGTCCAGGAACGGCTCGCGCAGCTCGGTCGAAGACCGCATGGAGACCCGGTCGTTGAAGCGCAGGGCGCGGGGGATCTTGGTGAAGCAGATGTCGCGGTACTGAAGATTGCGCAAGCTGTCCGGGAAGGGAGCCGGCGGCTGCCAAGCCAGGGCGCGCAGCTCGGGCGCCAGGCACCCGGGCCTCACGGGGCTCTGCTGCGACCCCTGGATCAAGGGGGCCGACCCGTTCACGGCCGTGCGGTAATAGTCGTAGCCCGCCCACTGCTCGTCCATGCCCTGGCCGTCCAGAAGGACGAACACTCCGGCCTCACGCGCGCGCTCGAAGAGGCGGGCATAGGCCAGGGTGGGCAGGCCGCCAAAGGGCTCGTCCTCGGACCGGGCGACCGACTCGGCCAGCTCCGGTACTTCGCCGGATGAGAGCGGACAGACGATCAGAGGGTGGCGGGTGCGGGCCAGCATCTGCTCGACCCAGGGAAGCTCGTCGTAGGCCGGATCGCCGGTCACGAACGTGAACGCGTAGATGTCGCTCTCCGATCCCTGGACCTGCTGCACTAGCCCGAGCAGGGTCGAAGAGTCGAGCCCGCCGCTCAGATTGATTCCCACCGGCACGTCCGAGCGGAAGCGCAGGCACACGCTCTCCTCCAGCAGCGACCGGTACTCCTCCCGCACCTCGGCGTCCGTCCGAGGGTCCGGCTCGGTCCCGACGCGGCCAGCCAGGTCGTACCAGCGGGAAATGGAAGTCTTCCCGTCCTTCCAGGTCAGGAAATGGCCTGGAAGGAGCGAGCGCACCGATTCCCAGAAGGTCTTTTCGGAATGATCTTGAAGGCCGTGCGCCAGGTAGGACGCCCACGACGCAACGTCCGGCCGCGCTGCCACGCCGGCGGCGTGCAGAGCCTTGATCTCGCTGGCCAGCCGCAGCGCGCCGTCCGCTTCGTGGTAGTAGAGCGGCTTGACTCCAAAGCGGTCGCGGGCTGCGAACAGCCGCCGCTCCCGGGCATCCCAGACCAGGAAGGCGAACATCCCCAGCAGCCGGTCCAGGCAGCCCGCCCCCCAGACCGCGCAGGCCGCGAGCAGCACCTCGGTGTCCGTGCGGGTGCGAAACTCCCAGGAGCCGGCCAGCTCGGCGCGCAGCTCGAGGTAGTTGTAGATCTCGCCGTTGAAGACGATCCACCAGCGGCCCGACGGGTCGGACATGGGCTGCAGCCCGTCGTCCGAAAGGTCGATGATGCTCAGGCGGGTGTGGCCCAGGGCCGCATCGGCGCCGTCGAGGTGAACCCCGCGACCGTCCGGCCCACGATGTCCGAGAGCCGCCACCATGGCCTCCAGCCCCGAAGCGTCCCGGCCAAAAATCCCCGCGATGCCGCACATGTCAGCGCACCTCCGCGAGGAGCCCCTCGGCTCTGTCCCAGTCGGCCGGCGTGTCCAGGTTCACGTTGCGCGTTTCGATCATGTAGCCGCCCAGCCGCCGGCCATAGAGGCTGTTGCCCTCCATCAGCACGTCGCGGCGAGCCACGTAGACGGACCCCTCGCGATGGAAGGCCGCCGGCAGTTCCTGGCGCCGGGGGATCGGCTGCTCCTCTCCCATGGCGAGCCGCAAAAGGCCCTCGCCGTCGCGGAAGTAGACCCAATGAGGGTTGTGCTCCGGCGGCACCGGCAGCACGGAGACGACCGCGTCCAGGCCGGCCGATTCCAGCAGTTCGATGCAGCCGTCGATGTCCTCCGGCCGGCGGAAGGGGCTCGTGGGCTGGAGCAGGCAGACCCCGTCGAAGCGGTCACCCGCCCGCTCCAGCTCGGCCACCGCATGCCGGAGCACCGGCAGGGTCGGAGTGTCGTCACGGGCCAGGTCGGCTGGCCGCAGGAAAGGGACCTCCAGCCCGCACTCGCGGCCGACTTCAGCAATCCGCTCGTCGTCGGTGGTCAGCACGACGCGGGAGAGCCGCCGCGCCGCGAGCGCGGCCTCGGCAGTCCAGGCGAGGAGAGGCTTGCCGCCCAATAGCCGCACATTCTTGCCGGGAATCCCCTTGGACCCCCCGCGTGCCGTGACCACGCCCAGGACCCTCACGCCGCCGGCACCTCCACGATGGGATACGCCGCGCGCCGCTGCCCGGCGAGATCCAGGTACTCGGCCATCATCCCCGTATCGAAATGTTCCCACATCTCGCGCACCGCGTCCGCGTGGAAGTCGCGGTTGCGGAAGACCTGCCCGCGCGCGAGATCCTGCGCCACCGGCTCCAGCTCCCCTCCGGCATAGAGCCGCAACACTCCGGGGAGATCGGCAAGGCCGCGCACCAGGGTCCTGGTGCCCAGCTCGTGGCAACGGTCGGACTTCTGCGCAGCGGGCCGCACCTGCGCCAGGACCGGGCCGGCGTCCACCTCGCGCACGGCGAGATGGATCGTCGCACCCACGCACTCCGGCTGCCGGCGGACCAGAGGCCAGAAGTTCGTGCCGCTCCCGCGGTAGTAGGGAGAAAGTCCCAGATG
>DASUNJ010000098.1:0-16137 GCA_036277235.1 Thermoanaerobaculia bacterium
GCGTTCATGCAAGCCGTGGTGCTGCCGCAAGGCGAATTCGCAAGGTTTCTCAAAGCGCAACCGAGAGACCGGCGCAGCATCCTCCGCACGCTTCTCCGACTCGACGTCTACGAGCGGATGCGGGAACGGGCTCAGCGCCTGGCGGCTGCGATGAAGGTCACTGTCGATTCGCTGCAGAAGCTCCTGTCCGACGAGTACGCCGGCGTCGACGAGGCCGCTGTCGCCGGGCTGGAGACGGAGCACGCCCAGGTCGTCGAGTCGCTCGAAGCCTGGAGGAAAAATCGGGACGACATCCAGGCCGGGCTCGCCCGGCTGCGCGGCCAGCACGCGAAAACGCGGGAGCTTCAACAAGTCGAAGAAAAGCGGTCTGCTCTGCAGAAGCAGGCCGAACAAGTAAACCTAGTGAAAGCGCGGATCGAGGCGGCGGCGCGCGCGGTGCCCCTGTTGCCTTTGCTCAATGAAGCGGACCGGGCCGCCGTCTCCGCGCAGAAGGCGGTGAAGGAGGCTGACGAAGCCAAGGAGCGCCATGACTCCGCGCAGAAGGATTGGAAGCAGAAGGCCGGCGCATTGAAGTCCGCGGAGAAAGCCGCCAAGGCGATCAAGAAGATTCGCGAGCAGGTGGCCCGCCTCCACCAGGTGATCGGACGCCTGCCTGAACGAGAGCAGCTCAAAGCGGCCATCGAGCGGCAGACGCAGAGCTTGAAGGCTCTGGAAGGCGAGATGTCCTCGCTCGCCGCGACGGTTGAATCGGCGAAGGCCGTACAAGCGCAACAACAGGCAGCTTTCGATGCCGCCCGGCAAGCAGCCGAAGCCTCCGGCTATGACCCGGAGCTGGACGAGCTGCTGCAGAGCGTCCGCGACCGGGCCGTCGAGCTTGGCGCTGCGCGAAAGACCGCGGCGCAGCACGGGACCGAGCTCGCTCGGAAGCGCAAGGCGGTGAAAGAGCAGGAAGGCAAGATCAAGCTGCTGAAGAAAGAGGCCGAATCCGCCAGGAGGTCCGCGGAGGAAGCGGAGGAGGCGCTGCATCGTGCGATCAGCCTGAACGAAGCCAATCACCTCCGCGAAGAGTTGGTTCCCGGCCAAGCCTGCCCGGTTTGCGAGCAGATTGTGGATACACCTCCTCCGGCCCGGAAGGCACCCGAGGTCAAGGCGGCACGAGACAGACGAACAGAAGCCGACGCGCTCGCCCGGCAGAACGAGGCTGCGCTCACGGGCGAACAGGCGAGTCTCCATGCCGCCCGGCAAAGCCTCGCCGAGCTGGAGTCGCGCTACGCCGAGATCCAAATCAGCCTGACCGCCAACGAGGAAGAGATCATACGAACGCTCGGCGACCGCGCTCCGGCCGAAGTCGTCGAGGTATGGATCGAAAAACAGATCGCTTCGCTCGCCAGGAGCCGCAAAGCGAACGAAGAAGCGAAGGCCCTGCTGTCGACGGCTGAACGGACCCTCGAGAGAGCCAAAGCCGAAGAGGCCACCGCGCGGGACCGGCTCGGCGAGAGGGAGGCGGCGCGAAAGAGGTTGGAAGAGGATCGCACCATGAGCCTGCAACGGCTCACGACGTTGCAGGACGAGATCCGTGCCGTCACCGAGTCGGACGACCCGGCTGCCGAGGCCGCAGCCTTGGAGGAGCAGATCCAGCAGCTTGAAGCCAACCTCAAGGCAGCGTCCGAGGAGGAGGCAACCGCCCAAAACCGGGTGATGACCGCCCAGGAGGCACAACGGCTCAAAGCCGAAGCCGCCGAAGCAGCTCTTCAGGACGCTCTCCAGAGAGCGGAGAGCCGGGACGCGGAGATTGCCCGCGCCGGCTTTGACGACGAGGCCGCCGTCCGGGAAGCCCTCCTCGACGATGCCACCGCCACCCGGCTCAGGGAGCAGGTCCACAGGCATGCGCAGGACACCCACGCCGCCGAGGAGCGCGTCGCCACGCTCAGAACCGAGCTCGGGGATGAGCGCGTGTCCGACGAACAGTTGGCAGCCGTCGAAAAGCTCGCGGCGGACGTCACCATCGAAGTGGAGACCGCGTTCGGCAAGGAAAAGAGGCTCGAAGAGCAGATCGGGCGAATGAGGCAGCGGCTCGAACGCTCAAAAGAGCTCCGCGCGCAGCTGGACACCGAGGAGGAGACGCTGCGCGTCTACGACCTCCTGGCCGGCGACCTGCGGAGCGACAAGTTCCAGGCGTACGTCCTTCAGGAGGTGTTCACCGAGCTTGTGAAGGGCGCCTCGGCCCGGCTGCTGACGTTGACCGGTGAGCGTTACTCTCTGCAATTCAACGAAGACGAGATCAGGGTCGTCGATCACGACAACGCCGACGAAACGCGGATCAGCGACACGCTCAGCGGCGGAGAGACGTTCCTGACCTCGCTGGCTCTCGCCCTGGAGCTCAGCGATCAGGTTCAACGCGCCGTCGGGGCGGTGAATCTGGACAGCCTGTTCATCGACGAGGGTTTCGGCACCCTCGATCCCGACACTCTCGCTCTTGTCTCCGAAACCTTCCAAAGTCTGCGGGTCGGCGGCCGGATGGTCGGCATCATCACCCACATCCCGGAGCTGCGGGACGAGTTCGCCCAGCAGGTGATCGTGACCAAGCACCAGGGCTTCTCAACCGTCGAGGTCCGCGGATCGGAGGAGACGGTCTGGTTCACACCTCGAGGAGCTTCCGTAGCTGCTCGAGACTCGCAGGGTGCGAGAAGTAGCTGATGTGGTCGCACGCCACCTCCCGCGTGTCCGGCGGCTGCTTCCACTTCGTGCCCACGCTGCCGATGCTCTTCACGCTTACGGCGATATCGTTGGGCTCGAAAAGGAACGCCACGGACGTCGTCTTGTGGAGGACCTTCTTGAGCAACCGCTCAATGCGCGGCGCGTCAGCGGCCGCGGCCAGCGAGGTGTTCCCCGCGAGCACCACGTAGGGAATACCGGGATCGTCGAGGCTCCCGAGCGACGTCAGGAACGCCGACGAGGGCTTCATCTGATCGAGCGAGTTGTCGATCTTCTCCAGGCAGCTGAAAAGCGATCCGATCGCCGCCGCCTCCCACGAGATCTTCGTCAGACCGTTCAGGGCCAGGGATGCCGCGCCGGTGAGCCAGTCCTCGATCGTCGACCAGTTCGATCCGGCGTTCGGCGTGCCACAGAGAATGACGCGCGAGACGATCTCCCGGCCGCCGAGCTTCTCCATGAACCAGCGCGATACGAGCCCGCCCATGGAGTGCGCCACCAGCACGACCTGCTTGCCGTGCCCCTTGGTGAGACCGCACGCCGCGAGGCGCTCCTTCAAGCCCTCGGCGTTCTCCTCGATCGTCGTGTGCAGATTCTCATAGTCGAATGTGAGGTAGAGGTCGCCCGGGGCCGGCGCAAGGTGCGCGCCCATCGCGCGCGTGTCGCCGATGATCCCGTGGACGAAGACGACGATGCGCTGCGCCTTCGCCACCTTCGCTTCGATGTGCGCGATGTCCGCGTCGTACGTCACCTTCCCCTGCGCATCCCAGGCCGCCTCGGTGAGCAGCGGGTACTTGTATTGTTTTCCGAGCAGAGGCGCGGTGAACTTCTGGAAGAGAATCCGGATCGAGCCGCCCAGGGAACGCGCCCGGTTCTTCACAGGGTACGGCAGTCGGGAGATCGTCACGACCGTTTTCCCTTTCCTGGCGCCACCGCTGCCGAGGATGAGATAGTCCTCCCCGTCATAGGCGACGGGGAGGACGACGTCGCCCTCGTCTGTAACGCTGGGAAGCGTCACTTCGAGCGGCTGGCCGGGCGTGACGACGGTGTGGTCGACGACCTCGCTCAGCTCAAGCACCGAGAGCGGCGCCGCCGAGCCGCGGCTCGACGAGAAGGCGATCGTCTCGCCGGCGCCGGGGGTGCGGAAGAGGGGCGGCAGGATCGCCGCGCCGACGTCGCCTCGCGTTTCCGTCAGCGTCGCCAGGCGCGCACGCCCGCGCAGCGAAGGGTGCGCGCCGATGGCGACTCCCGCTCCGACCTCCGCCGTCGTTGCCGCGTTCACTTCGACCCCCGCGGCCGGCTCCACCGTCGTCACGATGATGGTCTTCGTCAGGAAGTCGCGGATCTCGTCGTCGTCGGAGGCCGCCGAGATCGTTCGCGTGCCGCCGCGGGCCAGCAGCCGCTCGAGGGTGTTGGCGATCGACGGCTGAGCAGCCCGCCTCGCCGGCAAACCGAGCGCGGTCAGCGCCGCATGGCTGATGTCGAAGGGAGCCGTGCTCACGATCACCTTCAGGACGTCCTGCGACTCCGTTCTTCCTTCCCGCCGCAACGGCTCCGGGACCTGCGCCTTGAGCGCCTTTCCGTCGAGCGCCCACCCCGCGGCGTCGCCGGGCCGCAGCTTCAACACGCCGCCCTTCACCAGCTCCGTGTTGCACTCGTACAGCTCGTCGAGCGCCAGCATGCCGACGTGCAGGTCGCGCTGCCCGAGGTTCCTGAAGCGCACGCGGAACTTCGGCGCGACGAGCCCCTTGTCGGTGCGGGTGGCCGTGAGCCGGATGTTCGGGCCGCTCAGCTCGCGCTCCCCCGTCTGGTCGGCGAGCACCGTCACCTCGAGCTCGGACGGATCGATCGTGCTGACCGGATTCTCGAGGTCCCTGAAGTGCAGCCACTGCGCGACGTGCTCCGCATTCTTCACCCCCTCCGCGGCAGTCGAGGCGGGCGCCACCAGCTCCCGTCCATCCGCGCCCCGGAGCAGGCGAAAGCTCCCCGCGGCGCACTCGAGGACGAAGTCGGCATGCTCCGCGGCCTCCGACACGTATGGACTGCCGGCCAGCGCCTCGCGCGCCGCCGCCACCGCTTCCGCCTCTCCGCTCAACCGGACGGAGTGGGACGGCAGCGGCGTGGCGGTGAGCACCGCCTTGTAGGTCTCACCGCTCTTCAGGGTGCCGCGCGTGACGCGCAGCCGGCTTCTCGTCCCCTGCACCTCCACGACCTCCGCCACCGCGACGCTCTCCTTCGCCGTCGCCACCGTCGCCGATACCTCGCCGAGCCCATCGAAGAGCGCGACGGTGGCGGACTCTCCGGCGGCGGGCGCGGGAACGCCGTGGATCGTCCCGCCGTCCATCCACCATTCGCCTTCGAATTCCGCCGTGTAGAACGCTTTCGCGCGCGGCTGAATCGCCCCCTCGATGAACGAGCGGTCGAGGTCGGCGTCCGTCGTCGCCTCGATCTGCGGCTCCTGCCCCGGGACGTTGGCGATCACCCTCGCGCGCACTCTCGCCGCCAGGTCGCGGTACGTCGGCGTGCCGGGGCTTTGACGGAGCGCCTCGAGCAGATACCACGAGAACGCGCCGCGGTTCACTCCCCCCGTGTGGTACTCGGCCGCCTCCTGGTCGTCGCAGCAGGCCGCGAGGAGCACGTGCCGGCCATCATCGCCGAGATCCCAGCCGCTCTCGCTCATGCGCGCCGAGGCGATGGCCTGGACCTCGGGGAGGAACGATTCCAGCGGCCGGTCGCGCGCGTCGACGGGAAAGCGGCGGACCTTCACGCCGCTGTCGAACGCCCGCGTGCCGGACCCCGAGTGACACGAATCGAGAATGACGGCCACGTGCGCGCCCGTCGCCGCCAGCGGCCGGATGAGCGCCGCGAGCTCCTTGTCGGCGAGGTCCCATCCGCCGGGCTGCCGGCTGTCCCAGAGGACGAGCGTCTCGTCGAGGCGATCGGGTTCGACCGTCCAGAAGATCTCGGGGGAGCGCTCGCGCGAGCCGTGACCCGCGTAGTAGAAGAGCACCGTATCCGCGGCCGTCGCCTTCCCCAGGTGCGTGCGGAAGGCGGCGATGACGTTCTCGCGCGTCGCCTCGTCGTCGACGAGGGTGCGCAGCCGCAGGCGCTCCGGCTTCACCCGCAGCGTGAGGAGCTCCTCGAAAGCCGCGACGTCGTTGCGGCAGCCCGCCAACCGGTGCGCGGGATCGGGGTACTGGTCGATCCCCACGAGCAGCGCATGGACGACTCCAGACATCGTCGACCTCCCGAGATGCCGCCGGGCGACTTTCGCGTCCCAACGCGCGTCCCAACGGCGGGTGTTATCATCCGTTTTATCATGATCATTGGCAATTCCGGGGCAGGCCTCGAAGATCTCACGGTCAACATCCAGAGCGAAGGCGACCGCACGCACGTCGACATCGGAGGCCTGAAATACGAGCTCAAGGTTCCGTTCTCGCGCGCCGAGGTCGAGAAGGCGCTGGACGCCACCTCCCCGAACCATAGCTCGACGCAGAGCTTGCCGTCGCTCGGGTCGACGCTCTTCAGCACTCTGTTCTCGGCCGACCTCGGACGCACGCTCTGGCAGCGGATGGCGGAGGCGGAGAGTCTCGACCGCGGGCTGCGGCTCCGCATCCTGTCGAACTCGGAACGCGTGCAGCACCTGCCGTGGGAGCTGATGTTCGACCCGTCGCGCGGCGACTTCATGGCGCTCTCCGGCCGTATCGCCCTCGTGCGCACGCGCCCCGAGAAGTACGAGCAACCAAAGCCGCTCGCGCGACTGCGCATCCTCGCCGCCGAGGCCGACACGACCGGCGGCGCCATGCGCACGGACGAGGACGTCGAGACGCTCGCGCAGCTCGCGGGCATGTCCGGCCTGGTCGACCTGACGATCCTCCGCGGCGCGACGCAGGAAACCCTCGAGCAGGCGCTCGGGAAGGACCGGTTCGACGTCTTTCACTTCGCCGGCTCGGGCGAGGTGCAGCCGTTCGTCTCCAAGAGGGGCGGCCTCAGGCAGACGCTCCGGCTGATCGGGCCGACCTCCTCGGAGGCGCAGCTCGACCGTCATGACCTCGGCAAGATGCTGCAACGCGCCGGCGTCCGCCTCGCCGTGCTGAACGCCTGCCACTCCGACTGGATCGCGCGCAGCGTGGCACGGTACGTCCATGCGGTCATCGGGCTGCGGGAGGACGCGCAGGTCGAGTCCTGCCTGCTGCTCTGCCGGTCCCTGTACCAATCGCTCCTGCTGCAGCGGATGCCGCTCGACCTGGCCGTGACGGCGGCCCGCCAGGCGATGAACCTCGGTGCGCGGCCGGGGATCGCCGACTGGTGCAAGCTGATCTTCTACCTGCAACAGAAGGACGGGACCCTCCTTGCGCCGGCGGATTCGGCACGGCCGGCGGCGGCGAGCCTCTCCGCGCCGCCGAAGAGCAAGGAGTACGCGAAGCTCGCGCGCCTGCTCGACGTCCACGAGGCCAACCTCGACGCCCTCACCAAGGGGACCGGCGTCGGCGCGCTCAACCCACCGAGCGAGCTCGTGACCTCGCTCCAGGAGAAGATCGACGAGATCAAACGGCAGCTCGGGGAGGCGTAAGAGAGCCATGGCGGAAGACGGCGCGGTGACGCGGCTCCGGTCGCTGGCCGGGCGGCTCGCTGAACGGAGCGCCCAGTTGCGGACGATGCGCGGTCTCGTGGACCCGTTGCGCACCGGAGGGCTCGAGCCGGTCGAGGGGGAGATCGGTCTTCTCGCCGAGTTGGAGGAGAAGCTCCAGGCGGCTGCCGTCCTCCTCGCCAAGACGGAAGACGCCGAGCCGCTCGATGCGCTGAACGCCCAGCTCGACGACCTGCTGAACGACGTCAGTTGGGAGCTGGAGGAAGACCTGCGGCCCGACCTCACGCAGAAGCACCAGCGGCAGGAGGATCTGCTCCGCGAAGTCGGCTTGGACCTGAAGACGTGGGAGGGGGGCGTCACGGAGCTCGCGAAGAAGGTCGAGACCGCGCGCTTCGAGGGGGCGCCGTTCTCCGCCCTCGAGGCGGACCTGGAACGCGCGCGACGGCTCCTGGCCAGCATCCGCTCGGCGATCTCCGATCGGCTGTACCGCGGCCTCCCCGAGCTTCAGGAGTCAGCGAAGGACGCGATGAGGCTTCTCGCGGAGAACGTGACCAACGCGCAACCGCAGGTCGAGAAGGTGAAGAAGCTGGTGAAGCAGGCCGACTTGCTGATCATGCAGGTGGGCCTCGCCGACGGCGACTACGAGTATCGCGTGCTGCTGCGCTCGGCCGACCGGTTCCAGACCCGCGGGATCAACATCATCCAGGACGTGCGCCGGGTCAGCCAGGCGGACCGCAACTACATGAAGGACCTGCTGGCGCAGCTCACCAGCAAGATGAACCAGCAGATCCGGTCGGCGCACTCCGCCGCCCATCCCGAGCCGCCCGGCCAGCCGCGGACCATCCTTCCCGCCGAAGGATCCTCCAGCGCTCCGGCGCGCAACGCGACCGAAGCGCTCGCCGTGCTCGGCGATTTCATGTACCGGCTGGTGATCCCCGGAGAGATGCAGCGATACCTGCAGCGCGAGGCGTGGTCGTTCAGCATCACGACGAACGACCTGGAGCTTCCGTGGGAGCTGATCTCGTTCGAGCGGCCGGAGGAGGAATCGAGCGACCCGGCGTACCTCTGCCTCGAGCGCTGCATCTCGCGCATGCCGCTGGGTGGCGTCTTTCCTCCGCCGCCCCGCCGCCGCTCGGCGGTGGCGCCGCCGAAGCGGAGGATGCTGCTCATCCACTCCGACCCCAACGGGGACCTGCCGGCCGCGGCTCGGGAGGCGGACGAGATCGCCAAGGCACTGTCGGACAAGCTGGAGATCGAGCGCGTCGATCCCGACCAGGCGACGAACGCGAACATCAACGACATCCTGATGGGCAAGCCGTTCGACTTCCTCCACTACGCGGGGCACGCCTACTTCGACAAGAAGGACCCGAACCTGTCCGGGCTGCAGCTCAAGGACAGCCGGCTCACGGCGGAGAAGATCCGGCGGCTGAACAAGGGAGGCTCGCTCGTCTTCCTCAACGCCTGTGAATCGGGGACAGTGGCACGCGACAGCGAGGCACAGCAGGTGTCGTACCTTCTGAGCAACCCGGAGCCCGTAGTCGGGCTGGCGTCGGCGTTCGTCTACAGCGGCGCCCTCGGGTGCGTCGGATCACTGTGGCCCGTGTACGACCGCCCGGCGGCGGAGCTGGCGGTGAAGTTTTACGAGTACGTGCTGCTGGGCGAGCCGACCGGCGAAGCGCTGCGCAAGGCGCGCAACGACATCCGGGCCGCGTATCCGCGCGAGGTGACGTGGGCGGGATACGTCCTCTACGGCGATCCAACTTTCCGTCTCACCGAGACTTGAGGATCCGGGAGGACCCGGCTGGCAGCGTTGTCTCCCTGAGGTTGTCCGTGGCCTCGATGTCGATCAAAAGGCCGCGCGGGTCGATCCCGGCCCCGGCAGGCTTCTCCGGCACCGTCACGGTGATCTGCTGCTTGCCGGAGCGGACGCGGTGCATGCGCAGGTACAGCGGATCGCCGAGCCCTCCGTCCTCCGCGGCCTCGAACACGCCGACCTCGACGAGATCGTCCATGGGGACCTCGGTCTCGACGCCCACGCTGTCGACCACCACCTTGCGCGCCTGCACGTCGAGAGTCACCTGCCAGCTCCCTGCTTCAGCCTGCCGCGCCGTCACCCGCTCCGCCGAGAGCTCCCAGTAGGTGTTCGCCTCGAAGAGATCGACGAGCAGATACCGGAGCGGGGCCGGCGTGACCGCCTGAAGCTCGCGGTACAAGTCGAGGGAGGTCGGCAGGGGAGGCTCTCCCGAGCCGTGCTTCCGGAGCAGGCGCCGCAGCGCAACGTTGACCCGCTCCTCGCCGATGTACTCGCGCAGCGCGTACATCGCGAACGGCCCCTTCCTGTAGCCCTGCAACCAGTCGGTGGCCCGGAGCAGCGGGACGTTGGCGCGGGCGTGGGGCGTCAAGTACGCCTCCCGCATCAGCCTCAGGAGCTGGCGCAGGTGATCGGGGCCGTAGGTCTTCTCCATGACCATCATCGAGGAGTACCACGCCAGGCTCTCGCTGAGCACCGGGGCGCCCTCGACGTATGCGGGGGTGACCTGGTTGCCCCACCACTGATGCGCGACCTCGTGCCCCACCACCGCGAACGGGAAATCGAGAGCCCGCGGACCATCCGGAGGATTAAAAAGGGAGAACGTTTCCTGGTACGAGATGTTGATTGGAGAGGCGTGCAGGGTCATCGCATCCCCGGGGTACTCGACGAGCCTGATCTGGCCGTGCGGGTACGGACCGAACTGCTTCGTGTGATAGCTCAGCGAAGCTTGAATGCTCCGGACCATGCGATCCAGGTTCCAGGCGTGGTCCGGGTGGTGATAAATCTGAATCGAAACGTCGTTCCATCGCCCTTCATGGACCGAGTAGTCGGCGGAGAAGAAGGCGTAGTCATCGCAGATCGGCGCATCGGTCACATAATGGAAATACCGGCGTCCGCTCTCCGTCCAAGTTCTGCGCAACCTCCCGGGTGCGACGGCGACCTGATCTTCATCGGTGCCCACGACCGCTTCGAACGCGATCCGTTCGGCCCCCGCCATGTCATGCCGCGCCTGCGCGTCGTTCAGCGACGGGAACTCGGGCCGCGTGGCGAGCCGGTACGCTCCCCGCTCGCCGGGGCTGTGAAGCTCGCGATTCGGCTGATAACCGATCGCCGGCAACCACTCATGATTGAAGTAAGTGCCGTTCGGTACCACGGAGGCATCGACCCCGCCGTTCGAAAATCCTCGCGGCGCGGAATGCACCTCGAAGCCGAGACGCAGCGATTCCCCTGGCTGTAGCGGCCTCCCCAGGGCGTAGATATGGTGGCCGAGGTCATCATCCGCGAGTACACGTCTGGCCGGCCGGTCGAAGCGGATCGCCCGCGTCTCGACTTCCGAGGCGGTGGCCACGTGGATGGAGCCGATCGCCGCCGCGCTCCGATTCACGAGATGGAACGTGCCGCGGATGTCCACCTCCCGCCGCCGGGGATGGATCTCGACATGGAGGGAGGCGCCCACCTTCCGGGGCTGCGCCAAACCTTTATATTGCCCGTAGCGGCGCTCGTATTCGGCGCGCCGCTCCATCCTGTCGGAATTCGTGTGGTACGCGTTCAACACGTTGGTGTTGTAGAAGATGAAACCGCCCAGCGTCAGGATGAGCCCCGCCGCCGCGACCGCGGAGCCGACTGCCGCCCGTGTCGAGCGGAGGCGCGCCAGTTGAATCCGCGACCCGAGGCCAGTCTCCTTCCCCCGGACCCAGAACAGCTTCGCCGCCACTGCCAGCAGCAATGCCCAGGCGGCCCAGTAGAGCTTGAACAACACGAAAGGCGCGACGAAGGGCGCGAATCCGCGCATGTCCGAGTACACCCAGCCGGGATCGGACGCGTACACGAGCAGCTTGTGCTCGATCCCGAGCTCCGCGGCAAAGGCGGCAAACCCGTACGCGAGGAGCAGAACCGTGTTGCCGACGTACTTGTGGTTCACGATCGCATGGACGGCCAGTGCCAGCAGGACGAAGAGGAGATAGTCGGGGAGCTGGAACCCGAAAAGGATCCGCGCGTACAGTCCTGTTTCAAACAGGTGATAGCCCATGCGCACCTGAACGAGCATCCCCGCGGCCAGGATCAACGCCTGCAGCAGGACGAGAACAACGCTGAGCCCGATGAGCTTGCCCACGAACGAGACCCAATCCGGGGCCGGCGCCGCGTCCGCGATCTCGCTCAAGCGAGCCTCGCGCTCCCGCCAGACCAGCTCGCCGGCGAAGAAGACGATGAGCAGCGGAATCAGCAGCCAGAAGCCGTCCTGGGGATCGGTCAACCAGGCCGTCATCTGCGCCGTCGTGGGGAACAGCGGGATGCCCATGTGTTCCATCAATTCGGGTCCGGACAGCACCACCATGAATGGCAAGAAAGCCAGGACGAACCAGCCCCAGCTCGTCACCACCGTTCGGAACGATTGCCATGCGATCGCGAACGTCTGCAGGGCGTGGGTTGCGGAACCGAACCTCCGTTTGACCTGGGGTACTGAGAGCGCTGCGACCCGCTCAGTTGTTCTCCCCACAATCAGGGCGTCGCCGTCCGCCTGCCGTCGCCTGCCGCGGTTCCACCACGAGCCCGGCGACGGATGGGCAAAACGGAAGCGCCGATGGGTGAGCGCCAGAGCGCCCAACGCGATGCCGAGCCACAGCGCGCGGTTCGCGAGCAGCGGACCCTGCAGCCCCACCAGGAGCGTGTTCTTTTCGGCGGGAGTCCACGCCTGCGACAGCTCGCTGAACACGGAGAGGCCAAAGGGGTCCAGCAGCCTCGCCAGCTTCCACCATCCCAACGTCCCGGCGACGAACTGCCAGCTGAAATTCGAGTGGAAGAAAAGGAGAGCGCTTCCGAAGTAGGCCGCGATCGCCTTCCGGCCAAGCGCCGAGAGCGAGAACAGGAGCGCCGTGACGATGAACGCGTTCGGCAGAACCAGGAAGACATACGCACCGAGATAGGCCCCGGGCCGGAACGGCCCGATGAGATCGGCTTCCGCGCGCGGGACCAGCGCGGCGAGCACGAGGCCGACAGGCACGGCAACCAGGATCAGCAGGTTGAGGATGAACGCCGCGAGAAACCGGCCCCTCAGGTAGTTGGCCTTGCCGACCGGAGTGGTGTAGACGAGCGGATGCATCCGCGTCTGGGCGTCCCGCGCTCCCGCATCGCCGGCCAGCGACGCGGTGATCAACAGTCCTATCATGCTGCCGATGGTGGCGACGCTCGCGATGACGAACGGCGAATTCAAGAAGTAGCCGCCGTCGCGCGCGTTGGAGACGTATTCTTCCGTCCCCATCATGTACGTGAATCCCAACACGACCGCGAAATAGAGCCACGTCGAAATGCGTCTCGACTGGTAGCTGATTTCAAAACGGAAGATTTCCCAGAGCTTCATCGGGTCCCTGCCCTCCGAAATCGGCGGCGATATAGACATCAACGCGCGCCCTCCCGCGATGTTACGGGGCGGTCTTCTTGCAGTCCGCCGTCTGGCCAACCGGGGGCCACTGTGCAGCAGGTGCCTGTGGCTCGCTTTGACCTCACTCGGGCACCAGTCTTGATGAACGGAGAACTACTGGAGGAACCATGACCAGACTTCTGCTCGCGCTCACCGTCCTACTGTTCGCATTCGGCGTCTTTGCCACCCAGCCTGCCGCCGCCACGACGTGCAGCAACCTGGTGACGTGCTTTGCTTACCTTCCCGAGCACCAATACGCTCACCCCTCCTGGCAATACAGCCACCAGTGCTGTGACCTCGAGGACGGCACGACGATCTGGAACGTCTACATCGATTTTCGGGGCAAGTGGCACCTGGTCAGCTCGAGCATCCCGCCGATAGGATGGGAAGGCGAAGAGCAACAGGCTCAAACCGATCCGGCGGATCCGGGCAGCAGGCCTTGATCGAGCAGGCCCGGCTTCCCTGGGGGGTTGGCCTTATGGGAAGCCGGGACTCGCATACGTCGCACTAAATGCGATTCAACTCCGCCTAGACGCCTTCCCCCCGTCCTCCGTATCCCTATCTCGAAGTTCAAAGCAGTTGCCAGGGCCGATACACGGCTTTGGATACTTCCCCGAGAAGGGGAAGGAGGTGTGAGATGGCGCAGGTGTATTTCTACATGAACCGGGTGAACGGGTGGGCTCAGGTGGTTGCGGGGGTGCTCGCCAATGAGGCGCAAGTCCCGCAACTGGTGGGCGGCCTCCCCAGGCTGGAGCTCTAGATCAACCTGATGCGCAGCCTGAGCGTGCAGTTCGCCACCTTGAGGGCGAGCAAGCAGGAGATGGCCCAGCAGATTCAGGCGGTGCTCCGGGAGGGCGATGCGCTGGCGGACTTCCTGAAGACGGGCGCCCGGGCCCACTACGGGAGCGACAGCGAGAAGCTGGTCGAGTTCGGGGTGCAGCCCTTCCGCGGCCGGGCGAAGAAGAAGGTGACGGAGCCTCCTCCGCTCCCCGAGACGATCGCCCCCTCCGATTCCGCTACTGATACCGTGGAGTAGTCCTTCCTTCCGGGGGCGTGCCATCACGCCCCCGCCTTTCAGCCCCTCCGCACGCATCTGAGCTTTTCTTGATCCGTCAGAAGAACTCTGGACCCTTCGAAGATTTCCTTGAGCCGTCTGGAGGAACTTTGAGCGAGCCGAAGTCTTTCTGAGCCGCCCAGCGAAACTCTGACGCGTCCAGAGTTACTCTCAACGCCTCAGAGTTATTTTGAAGACTCAAGTCTTTTTTTGAGCCGTCAGAATAATTCGGGACGCCTCAAAGATTTTTTGAGCGATCCGGAGGAGCTCTGGACGGTTAAAAGTTACTCTGGACGCCTAAAAGAATCTTTTAGCCGTCCAGCGGCTGAACGCGTCCGACAGCGTCGGTGCCCTTCGAGATCCTCTCGCGTCCGCTGTGCAGCATCCCGTTGGAGCCTCTGATGCGGGAAAGCGAGCCGACCGCAACAAGGGGCGGCTCACCAGGTCACGCCCTTGAGCTCAGGCGGGAACAAAGGACGATCGGAGAGACGATCCTCGTCCAAGGCTTGGACCAGGAACTCGCCAGTCTCTTTCTGCTCCTGAGCATCACCATCTTGAATCCAGGACTGAAGCAGTTCGTCCAGCTTCGCTCGAAGATACTCCGGCGTCAGGCGGACCTTCTCCTGCCGGTGGCTTGTCAACTCGAAGGAGATCGCGCTGATCTCCGGAGAGAAGCTGACTCGCTTCCAGCAACTCGGGGATCATGATTCGGAGCTTCTCGGCGAGAGCCTCGACCGTCGGCGCTTCCGTAGCGAGTCCGGGGACGTCGTCGCTCGTCGCGACCCAGACCTTGGCGCCGGGGTCCCAGTCGGCATGAACGCGGTAGACAATGGCTCCCATCAAGTGCAGGGTACCACGGGCGTGAGGGGGTAAAAGATGGTTCAACCAGGAGGAGTCACCCCCCAACCTACAGCCCATGGTCTGCCTCCGGGCAGTGCGCGAGAAACCGCTCAAAGCGAACGTGCTGCGAGCACTCCGCCGAGCGGTGCCGGATCCTGGAGAAGAACCTGACCCCCGGCGGAATCCGAGTCGAGATAGGACCCTCCGAAGTAGATACCCCGTAGCATCGACGGCTACAGCCGATCTCTAGTCGCTCTGCTCGTATCTGGTAGAGTATCCTCACCATGAAGCTCCGCATCTACCTCGAGACATAACTGAGGCAATGATCAATGTCCACCTGGATTCAGAAATTTATCGACCGTCTTTTCGGGTACGACTTTTTTATATCTTATGCTCACCAAGACGGAAGAATCTATCCGAAGCGTCTCCAGGAACGCCTTCGAGACGATTTCGCCATGCGAGTCTTTCTTGATACAAGCATCGAGGGTTTTGTGGTTGGGCAAGAACTGAACAGTGAGACTCGCAGACGAGTTCAAGCAAGCACTTACTTGGTTTTGGTGGCTAGGCCCCTAGCAATTCAATCTACCTGGGTTCGGGCGGAGATCGAAGCCTGTCTCGCCGCCGGGCGCAGACTAATCGTGATCGACATCAACGAAACCCTTAGGTCGGCGCCTGACCATCATAGCTTAAAGGGTCTGCTCCAGAAACGTATATACGTCTCCGAAAATCTTCCCGGTGGTGACGGCGAGCCCACTGCCACAACTCTGGAAAGCCTCAGCAGGGCCTTTCAGGGAATCAGGAGAGAAGCGCTACGGCTCAGGGTTACAGGTGCTGTCGCAATCTTCTTTGCACTTCTTTCTCTTCTCGCCGGGATCCTCTACGTATCGGCGGACAGGGCACGCAGCAGGGCAGTATGGCAACAACGAATATCCCAGGCTGGCCTGCTCGCCGAGCAGGCAAGAGCAAGTCTTCTGGAGCATCCTCAGCGCGGCTTACTCCTAGCAATAGAGAGCATCGCAATGATCCGAGAGAACGGGAAAGACGATCTAGCAATCAGTAGCCCTGTCGAAACTCTGCAGGAAGCACTTCTCTCTACCAAAGGTAGCAAAGCCCTGCGGGGAAAAGCAGGTTCGTGGACCATGGATTTCAGTCCAGACGGTCAATTCTTAGCGATCGGAAGCGAAGATGGAGTCGTACGTCTTTGGTTGCTGCGCCAACCCGGGAAATTGGAGCAAGTATGGCAGGCGCACAAAGGGGCGGCCTTCGTGACGCGATTTAGTCCAGATGGCGCACGGTTGGCGACAGCTGGCGCCGATGGTCTGGTTAAGCTTTTGCCTGTTCCCGGCCGGACTTCCAAGGCTCTCAATCTAGGCGGACATACTGGACCGGTGTCAACTCTGAGCTTCAGCTCGGACGGACAACTGTTAGCCGCAGGAGGATTCGATGGCCTAATCCTAATATGGAACCTCAACAATCTAGCTGCTCACCCG
>DASUNJ010000099.1:0-5524 GCA_036277235.1 Thermoanaerobaculia bacterium
CAGGAGTTGGGGGCTACGTACCACGATCAGCGCTCTCAAAAAGTCGTTGTTCGTCGGCTGACCAAGCGCTTAGAGGATCTCGGCTACCAAGTCACCCGGAAGGAGGCCGCATAGGAGGCATTTTTCAGAGCAGCGCCGGCAGGTCGCTCCGGTCATTTCCCCCGATTCTTCGGCACCTGCACTTTCACTTGGTGGGTGGAGGAGGCGCCCGCCGTATCCGTGCAGGTGATCGTGACGGTGTAGGTCCGCCCGTTGCCGCCGCCCGACCGCTCGGCGCGGAGGAAGACACGATGGCTGTCGACGACCTGCCAGTCGGGTGCCGTATTGCCGTCGCCCGTGCCACGGCCCGGCTCATTGCTGGCGACGCTCAACGAGCACTGCACGGCCGCCGCCGGATCGCGGTCGTCCGTCACCGTATAGGAGACACGCACGTCGATCATCTTGTGATTCGCGGGCCACAACACCCCGGGGCTCGCCGCGCCGCCGGCGATCACCGGAGGCTCATTGACGGCGGGCTCGGGCCCCAGATACCGCACGACGCGGGCATCTGCTGGAGCTTCCGGCACTCCCTGGACCTCGCCGGTGACGACGAGTCTGCCATCCGGCAGGCTGGCGACATCCTTGGCGAAATCGTAACCGCCGAAGAAGTCTGTGACCACTCTGCCGTCGGTGCCGAAATCGGGGTCCAACTGGCCGTCGCTCGTGTACCGCGCGAGCGCGAAGTCCGAGAGGAGGGACTGGTTGGTGTGCGTTTGCCCGACCGCCACGATGCCGCCATCCGCCTGGAGCGCAAGGGCAAGGATCACATCGTGCCTGCCCGGAAAGTCGGTCAGAGCCCGGCCCCCCACGCCAAACTCGGGATCCAGGCTCCCATCCGGAAGGAAGCGCCAGAGGGCGAAGTCGCCGTCCGGCACGTTGGGAAAAGCGACCCCGCCGGCAACGATCTTTCCGTCCGGCTGGACCACGACCGAGTACGGGAGCGCCGCGCGGTAGGGGGAGGTCGTACTGGTGACGATGCCATCCCCTCCAAAGCTGGGGTCCAACTGGCCCTGGCTGTCGTACCGCACCAGCGCGTACTCGCTGAACGAAAATCCTGTCGCAACGATTTTTCCGTCGGGCTGGAGGGCGATGCCATAAATGAGGCTGTCCCCAGGCATAGGGGCGGTGATGGCCTTGCCGTCGGTCCCGAAATCCAGGTCCAACTGGCCATCCGGGAGATAACGGACCACCACGAAGTGGTTGTCTTCGTTCGGCGTCCTCTTCACACCTCCGGCCGCGAGGATCCGGCCGTCGTCCTGGACTGCGAGCGCGGTCAACCTATCGAGGCTGGAGAAGAAGAGGCCGGTCGTGACCACGCCGCCCGTCCCGAATCCCAGATCGTGGCTCCCATCCGGGTTGAGGCGCAGGAGCCAGAAGTCGTAGCTGAACCCCGGCCCGCGGTCCACCGACCCGCCCACGACGATCTTGCCGTCTGGCTGCAGCGCGAGGTCCTCGAAATCGAAAATGTGGGGGAACAGGTGGACGAAGATCCTTCCGCCATTTCCGAAGCTCGTGTCCAAGCTTCCATCCGGGTTCAGACGTGCCACTCCTACAGCATCCGACCCAGGAAACGACGCCTTCCCACCCACCAGGATCTTGCCGTCGGGCTGCACGGCCAGGGCTTCTCCGTTGTCATGCCCTCCATAATCGACACGCGCGATACCGCTGGTACCGAAGGTCGGATCGAGATCGCCCGGTGCGGCGTGTGCGGCGTGTGTCAGAGTGAAAAGAAGGGATGAGAAGGCGATGAAAACTTTGCGTCGTAGATCCATGGTCTGGCCCTTCTGGAGTCGTTTCCCGTTGTGAGAGCTTCCGAGGACAAGTTCAGCACATGAGCACACTTTCTTGAATTTCAAGAATCGGACCAACTACGCTTTCAGATGTTTCTATCCCATGGCGCTCGTGCAGGGTTACTCCCGCCGTCCTGGAATCCACGGCGCTCCCGCCGCCGCGAAGGCTTCCTCCAGCTTCGCCAGGTCGCCCGCCAGCAGCGCCTTCAGGTCGCGTTCCAGCGCATCCAGCCCGGCCTTGGCGATCTCCAGGTTGCGCCTTTGGGTCGCCGTCGGCATCTGCCGCGTCTGCCAGTGGCCGGCCCTTATCGACCACACGCGTTCACCGATCGACAGGGTGTCCGGCTCGGAGAGCCTCTGCCGCGCCGGGTCACCTTGGAGCCGCCGCTCGAGCTCCGCGACTGCCTGACCCGCCGCGTCCAGACGAGCGTAGAGCGCCACGTCCGCCGTGGGGGTCTCTCCCAGCGTCGCCCGCATCCGCCGGAGCTGGTCCCTGACGCGGCCGAGCTCCGCCGCGGCCGACGACAACCGCCGCCCCGCCTCCGCCGTCTCTCCCTGGAAGGCGGCCACCGCCGCCGGGTCGGTGCCCGGCGGCAGGTTCGGCACCGGCTTCACCTCGAACGACTGCGCCGTACCCAGCGAACGGGCGCCGCTCGCCGACACCAGCACCAGCTCTGCCGAGTAGCGCCCGGGCGCTACCAGGGGGCCCGCGGGCTGAGAGTCCCAGGGGGGCCGGAAGGCCGGCGGATCGAGCACCACCGGGTCCGGGTTCGGGCCGCGCAGATCCCAGCTCACCCGGTGCAGTCCTTCCTTGGCCGGCCCCTCAATCCACCGCACCTTGCGCCCGGCGGCGTCCGAGACGATCAGCAGCACCTTCGGGTCCGTCTCCAGCGCTTCGGCCCGCAGCCGGTCGAAGCCGGGGAAGGACACGTCCTCTCCCTTCTCGCGCAACGCCTTCTCGCCGGCCTTCCGCGCCTCGCGGGCGGTGGTCGGCGCCTCGCGCAGGAAGTAGGTGAAGAGGGCGCCGTGGGGCGGGTTCGGGGTGGTGAAGTCGTCGGTGCCGAGCTCCGGGCGCCCCGGAGCCTGTCCCGGCTGGTAGGGCACGAACCACCAGGCGTCGCGGACCGGGAAGAGCGCAGCCTCTTGCGCGACCGCCGCGGTCAGGCCTCGGAGGGGCGTGTAGTCGTCGAGCACGTAGATGCCCCGGCCGAAGGTGGCGCCCACCAGATCGTTGTCGCGCCGGTGCAGCTTCACGTCGCGGAACGGGATCGTCGGCAGGCCCCCCAGCTTGTGCCAGTGGCTGCCCCGGTCGGGACTGAAGTAGAGGCCGCGCTCGGTGCCGACGAAGAACAGGTCGGGCCGGACGTGATCCTGCTGCAGCGCCCACACGATCTCACCCTGCGGCAGGTCCCCCGCCATCGAGCGCCAGGTGCGGCCCAGGTCGGTGCTCTCGAAGACGTAGGGTTTGAAGTCGCCGGTCTTGTGGTTGTCGGCGGCCACATAGAGGGTGGCGGCGTCGTGCAGCGACATCTCGACGTCGTTGACGAAGGACAGCGCCGGCAGCCCGGGGATCGCCGCCGCGCGGCTCCAGCTCCGGCCGCCGTCGGTGGTGACCTGCACCAGGCCTTCGTCGGTGCCGACCGCCAGCGTTCCCTCCCGGAGGGGCGACTCCGAGATCGCCGTGGTGGTGGCGTACTTCGACATCGCATTGGTGTCGTGCAGCGCGTCGACGCTCCAGACCCGCCCATGGAACTTCTGCTCGTAGCGGCTCCGCCCTTCCGTCAGGTCGCCGCTGATCGGGGTCCAACTGCCGCCCCGGTCGTCGCTTCGCCAGACCCGCTGCGAGCCGTAATAGATCCGGGCGGGGTTGTGCGGGCTCACCAGCAGCGGCGAGTCCCAGTTCCACCGCTCCGGCGTGTCCCCCTCAGGCTGGGGGCGGATCATCAACCCCTCGTCGTTGCGCCGGTCCTTGCGGAAGAGCACCCCCTCCTGGTACATCAGGTAGAGGAGGTCGGGGTCGCTCGGGTCGAAGGCGACGCCGTAGCCGTCGGCGCCGAGCGGCACGTACCAGTCCTGGTTGCGGATGCCGTCCCCGTTGAGGGTGCGCGACGGACCATGCAGGGTGCCCTGGTCCTGCGCCCCGGCCAGGAGGTCGTAGAACGGCTCGCGGTTGTTGAGCGCCACCTTGTAGATCTGCGCGACCGGCAGGTTCGGGAAGTGTCGGAAGGTCCTTCCCTCGTCGAAGCTCTCGTAAAGTCCGGTGTCGGTGCCCACCAGCAGGTGGTCGCCGTTGGCCGGATCGATCCACAGGGCATGGTTGTCGCTGTGCTTGTCGTGGCCGGTCTCGAGGATCTCCATCGTCGCGCCGCCATTGCGGGTCACGTGGAGGAAGACGTCCATCTGGTAGACCCGGGCGGCGTCGAGGGGCGAGGCCTCGATCTCCTGGTAGTAGTGCGGGCCGGTGCCGCTGGAGACATAGCCGTTCCGCTTCTCCCAGCTCTCGCCCCGGTCGCGCGAGCGGTAGAAGCCGCGCTCCTCCTCGCCGGCTTCGATCGTGGCGTAGACCAGGGACGGGTCGGCGGGCGTGACGGCGAGCCCGATCTTCCCCATGTCCCCTTCCGGCAGGCCGGTCTTCAGCCGGCGCCAGGTCTTGCCGTTGTCGACGGACTTCCAGATCCCCGAGCCGGGCCCTCCGCCGAGGAACCCCCAGACGTGGCGCCGGCGCTGGTAGGACGCGGCATAGACCACGTCGGGGTTGGCGGGATCGAATTCGATATCGGTGACGCCGGTGTTCTCGTCGATCTGGAGCACCGGGGTCCAGGTGTCGCCGCCATCGGTGGAGCGGTAGACGCCGCGCTCCCCGCCCGCGGCCCAGAGCGGCCCCTCGGCGGCCACGAGGACACGGTTGCCGTCGCGCGGGTCCACCAGGATGCGGCCGATGTGCTCCGACCGGGGAAGCCCCATCCGCTGCCACGAGCGGCCGCCGTCGCGGCTGCGGTAGACCCCGTCCCCCCAGCCGACATGGCGCCCGCTGACGTTCTCGCCGGTGCCGACCCAGACCACTTCGGGATTGGTGGGATCGAGAGTGATCTCGCCGATCGAGTAGGAGGGCTGGTCTTCGAAAATGGCCGTCCAGGTGGTGCCGGCGTTGGTGGTCTTCCAGACTCCGCCCGAGCCGGCGGCCACGTACCAGATGCCCGGAGCGGTGGGGTGGACCGCGATGTCGGCGAGGCGGCCGCTCATCAGGTGGGGGCCGACGGCGCGGAACGGCAGCGCGGCGGAGGCCTTGGCCAGCGGGGAATCGGGGGCCTTGGCACGGTTGGAGGCAGGGGCCTTGGCGGACTTCGAGCCGGCGGCCTGGGCAACGAGGGGGGCAGCGAGGATGGTGGCGATGGCGACGGCGACGAAGAGTCTGCGCATTCTTTCGAGTCCTATGACCGGAGCCTCCGGCGCCAAGCCCGAGGCGGAGGCAAGTCTAGCCTGGATCGCCGGGCAGGCCGCTTGCGACCTCGTGCAGAGGAGTTCCGCGCAGGTGAGCTTCGCGAGGCGATAAAGAGAAACTTTTTACTGGGTAGACCCCTCTACCCGTTGGGTAGACCCCTCTACCCGTTGGGTAGACCCCTCTACCCGTTGGGTAGACCCCTCTACCCGTTGGGTAGACCCCTCTACCCGTTGGGTAGACCCCTCTACCCGTT
>DASUNJ010000100.1:0-4753 GCA_036277235.1 Thermoanaerobaculia bacterium
AGCACGACGTCGCGATTCCGATCACGGTGCTCGAGGAGCTGGACACGTTCAAGAAGGGCAACTCGGTCCTGAACCTCCAGGCCCGGGAGTTCATCCGCCAGCTCGACAAGCTGGCCGGGCACGGAATGCTCGCCGACTGGATCCCGCTCGACGGCCCCGCCCGCGGCAAGTTCCGCGTCCTTACGGACGAGAACGCGCCGGTCGACGCCGCCGAGGTCTTCGGCACCAAGAAGGCGGACCACCGCATCCTGAACGCCGCCTTGAGCCTCGCCCGCGCCGAGCCCGACCGCAAGGTCGTCCTGGTGAGCAAGGACATCAACCTGCGGCTCAAGGCCCGTGCCTTGAAGCTCCCGGCCGAGGATTACGAGACCGTCAAGATCAAGGACCTCGACCACCTCTACAAAGGCAAGAGCGAGATCGAGCTGCCCGATCCGGAGATCATCGACCGCCTCTACCGCGAGGAGTCGGTGCCGGTGGAGGAGATGTTCCCGGGCGCGGAGCGCCCGACGTCGAACCACTACTTCATCCTGCGCAGCCATGGGCGGTCGGGCCTGGGCTACTACAACCCGCGCACCGAGCGGGTGGAGCGGATCATCAAGCCGCTGGCGTACGGAGTCTCGCCGCGCAATGCGGAGCAGACCTTCGCCCTCCACGCCGTGCTCAACCCGCAGATCCCGCTGGTGACGCTTTCGGGGGCGGCGGGCACGGGCAAGACCCTGCTGGCGCTCGCCGGCGCCCTGGAGCAGCGGCGCGACTTCCGCCAGATCTACCTGGCGCGGCCGATCGTGCCGCTCTCGAACCGCGACATCGGCTTCCTGCCCGGGGACATCCTGTCGAAGATCAACCCGTTCATGCAGCCGCTCTGGGACAACCTCGGCATCATCAAGAACCAGTTCGGCGAGCGCGAGCGGGAGTACAAGAAGGTCGACGAGCTGGTGGAGACCGAGAAGCTCCACATCGTGCCGCTCGCCTACATCCGCGGGCGCAGCCTGTCGAACGTGATCTTCATCGTGGACGAGGCGCAGAACCTGACGCCGCACGAGGTGAAGACGATCATCACCCGCGCCGGGGAGAAGACCAAGGTCATCCTGACCGGCGACATCTTCCAGATCGACACGCCCTACCTGGACGCCCACAGCAACGGCCTCTCCTACCTGATCCACCGCCTGCGGGGAAACGCCCTGTACTCGCACGTCAATCTGGAGAAGGGGGAGCGCTCCGAGCTGGCGAACCTGGCCAGCAGCCTGCTTTAGCGTCGCAGTACGAAGAGGGCCGCGGTCGCCAGCCCCAGGGCCAGCAGCCCCAGGCCCAAGGTGTCCAGCGCGGGAGCGTTGATGACCACGCCCTCTCCGAAACCCGCGACGGCGCAGACGCCGCCGTCGATTGCCAGGCCTTCGAAGCCGTTGATCGGCTTGCCCGAGGGGTCCTTGAGCGTGGCCACCAGCGTGGCCTTGCCGGTCTGCGTCGAGATCTTGAAGAGCTGGCTCGGCTTGCCGCTCGCGTTGCTACCGGGGCCGAGGTCGTTCAAGCCGTAGAGGGTGCCGTCGCGGTCGAAGTCGAGGCCGCCGTCCTGGAGCGTGACCCCGCCGAGAGGGCCGATGGATGTGGCCTTGCCGCTCGCCGGGTCGACGATCACCAGATTGTCCTTGCCGTCCCCGCCGAGCCCGTAGAGCGCGAACAGGTTCCCCGCGAGGCCGGTGACCTCCGTCCCCTGATTCCCGACCCAGGTCGCGGTCCCGGTCCCCGGGTCCAGGGAGAAGAAGCGGATCGGGTTCTTCGGCGCGTCCGTGGACATGAAGAGGCGGCCGTCCTTGGCGAACGAGAGGCCGGTGTCGGTCACGTCGAGTCCGAGACTGCCCACGCTCGTGCAGGCGCCGGTCGTGACGTTGCAGGTGACGAGCCGGTCCTTTACGTCGTCCACGCCGTAGAGCTTCTCGCAGCCGGGATCGAAGGCGAGCCCCTCGACGCCGTCGAACCCGGTCGCACCAATGGGGGTGGCCACGCCCGTGGCGAGGTCGATCTTGTAGAGCTTCTGGCTGCCGTCGGACTGCACGGAATAGGCGGTCCCCACCGCGGCGAGGGACGGGGCGGCTGACAAGGCCAGGAGCAGGAAGAGGAGGCTGCGCTTCATGATGAAGGGAGAAGACTACTATAAGATCCGATCCCCTCGCCATGCCAGAGAACCCAGCGATCCCCTCCGCCTTCAGCTCGCGACTTCGGGTCCTCGCCGCCGCCGCGCTGTTCTCCTCCGGCGGGGCGGCGATCAAGGCCGTCTCCCTCAACGCCTGGCAGGTGGCGGGCTTCCGCTCGGCGGTAGCCGCGGTGGCGCTCTTCCTGATGATGCCGGAGGCGCGCCGCCGGCCGACCCTGCGGGTTCTGCTGGTCGGGGTGGCCTATGCCACGACCATGGTGCTGTTCGTCCTGTCGAACAAACTGACCACCTCGGCGAGCGCGATCTTCCTCCAGTCGACTGCGCCGCTGCATGTCCTGCTGCTGGGCCCCTGGCTGCTGAAAGAAAGGGTACGGAGGGCGGACCTGGTCTACATGGGAGTGCTGGGGCTGGGACTGGCCTCGTTCTTCGTGGGGCTCGATCCGGTGTCGGCCACGGCGCCGAACCCGGCCCTGGGGAACGTCCTCGCCACCCTCTCAGGAGTTTCCTGGGCGCTGACCGTGATGGGCCTGCGGGCGCTGGGGCGGGGCGGCTCGGACTGGGGGCCGGCCTCGGCCCTCTGGGGCAACGTCATCGCCTGCCTGGTCTGCCTGCCGCTGGCGCTGCCGGTGGAGTCGAGCCGGCCGGTGGACTGGCTGGTGATCGCCTACCTGGGAGTTTTTCAGATCGCGCTGGCCTACGTCTTCCTGATCCGCGGCCTGCGCCAGGTGCCGGCGCTGGAAGCCTCGCTGCTGCTCCTCCTGGAGCCGGTGCTCAACCCCATCTGGGCCTGGATGGCGCACGGCGAGCGCCCCGGAGCCTGGTCGATCGCCGGGGGGCTGCTCATCCTGCTCGCGAGCCTCGCGAAGAGCGCGTGGGATGCCAGAGCCGTTGGGAACCCCACCATCCCGTAATCGCGGAAAACCTTCCCTGCGTCCGTCTGACCACGGCATGAGTCAGGAGGCTGAACCATGGGGAAGAACATCATCGTCTGTTCAGACGGAACAGGCAATTCCGGGATCAAGGGCCGCGGCACCAATGTCTTCAAGCTGTTCGAAGCGATCGACCTGAACGGCCACCGCCACGACCCGGCGCTGGATCCGCAGGTCGCCTTCTACGACGACGGGGTCGGGACCGAGCAATTCAAGGTGCTCAAGCTCTTCGCCGGGGCGACCGGATGGGGGTTGAGCCGCAACGTGCAGCAGCTCTACAAGGAAATCGTCCGCATCTACGACCCCGGGGACCGGCTCTTTCTCTTCGGCTTCAGCCGCGGCGCCTTCACGGTACGGACGCTGGTCGGCCTGATTCATACCTGCGGCATCTTGAACCCCGCTCGCTTCAAGACCGCGGAAGCGCTCGAGGCAGCGGTGAGCGGTGCCTATCGCCTCTACCGCAAGAACTATCGAACAGCCCTGGCCAAGCTCTTCCTGGGGCCCCCCGACAGCTCACGGGTAGACAAGTTCCGGAAGGAGAACTGCAGCGCAGGCGACGTAGACATCCGCTTCCTCGGGGTATGGGACACCGTCGATGGGGTCGGGCTGCCGTTTCACCTGAGCGACTTCGTCAATCTCACCATTCACCGGTTCAAATTCCCGGACCGCAAGCTCAGCGCATGCGTCAAGCACGCTTGCCACGCGCTTGCCATCGACGATGAACGCCACTCGTTTCATCCCTTGCTGTGGGAGGACGATCCGCGCATCGAGCAGGTCTGGTTCGCAGGCGCGCACTCCAACGTCGGCGGCGGCTATCCCAAGCAGGGAATGTCACTGGTGACGCTCGACTGGATGATGGCCAAGGCCGAGAAGGACGGATTGCGTCTGGTGGGCTCCGAACGCGCGCTCTACCGCGACCTCGCGAGCGTCGACGACAAGCTCTACAATCCCCGCGCCGGCGCCGGGATGTTCTACCGCTGGAAGCCGCGCGACATCGCGGCGATGTGCGAGAGGCTCCGGATCCCTCCCGTGCTGCACATGAGCGTGCTGGAACGCATTGCCCATGGCACCAACGACTACGCACCCGGCAACCTGCCGCCGGACGCCGAAGTGGTCATTACTCCCAGCCGCGAGCCGCACAAGGACGGACTCGCTCTGGAGCGGGCGAAGGAGGTGGGGCGGGTCTTCCGGTCGGCACACCAGGAGGGGAAGCCCCTTCTGGCGCGCACCCGGAGCGCGGTCGTCGCAGGCATGCTGTCGTACTACCTGTTCCTGCTCACCCTCCTGGGGACCGTCTTCGCCGTCTCGGCACCGGCCGCCGGAGGCACGGGCATGGAGCACGTCAAGAGCGCCGGGGTACTGCTCGGCCGCCTGGCCACGTTGCAGTTGGGCGAAGTCGGTGCAAGCCTTGGCCGAATACCTGACAAGCCCTGGCTGGTCTTGCTGCTCATCTGCGGGTACCTCCTATCCGGGACGTTGGCGGTCGCCGTAAACCGGAGGATGAGCAACGTCTTCTCCGAGTTCTGGCACGACCAGCAGCTTTCGTTGCGGAATGCGCTGAAGCGCGCCCGTGAAGAGGCCAAGGAGCTCCAAGCCGGCCCGAAGAGGACAGAGACGAAGGCCGGATAGGCTCGCTGAGCGACTCGGGCGTACACCTGAGCGATTAAGGTGT
>DASUNJ010000101.1:0-17004 GCA_036277235.1 Thermoanaerobaculia bacterium
GGGGCGGGTTGATCAGAGGGAAATCCTTGGGAGAATATTCTATCGATGACTAAAGAGCAGTGGGATCGGATAGATGAAAAGTTCAGCGGCTTCACGGACGGGCTGGCGCTCCCTCCATGACCCTGGGTAGAGGGGTCTACCCGCTGGGTAGACGGGTCTACCCGGGCGATAGGACAAGCCCCGCCCACCCGTCAATCGGACTGTGACGAGCTACTAGAATGAACTGCAGCTATGGAGATCCGCACCTTCCAGACCCTCCCCGACGCCGAGCGCCAGGCGCTGTTCGGATGGGGAGAGGATCTTTTCAGCGTGAATGCGCTCGGGCTTCGGTGGCGTTCCAAGGACCGCCACTTCGTGCTGTACGAGGACGGCTTGCCGCGGGCGAGCGCGTCGGTGCTCCGGCACGAGGTCCGGAACATGGTGGTCGGCGGCCTGGGCGGAGTGATCACGCTGCCCGAAGCGCGCGGCCGGGGCCTCGCCCGGCAGGTCGTCGGCCGCGCCACGGAGTTTTTCCGGGTTGACCTGGGAGCATCCTTCGGCCTTCTCTTCTGCCTGCCGCGGCTGGTGCCGCTCTATCGATCCCTGGGATGGCAGGTGGTGGAGCCGGGTGTCCTCATCGATCAGCCCGGCGGCAAGATCCTGTCGCCGGTCCCGGTCATGATCCTGCCGTTCGGGGAGGAGCGTTGGCCGGCGGAGAGGGTCGACCTCGGCAGCCTGCCTTGGTGAAGGTCTACCGGCTGCCCGGAGCGAGGTAGAAGCGGTCGGGGAGCAGCTTGGACAGCGTGGTCTCCTCCCGCTCCCCCTGGGTGTTCGTCACCAGGATCGGGAGATCCTCCACGAATTCCGAGAGCATCTGCCGGCAGAGGCCGCAGGGACGGGAGGGCGGGCGGGTGTCCGTGATCACGGCCAGGGCCCGGGGCTTGCGCAGACCGGCCGAGGCTGCCGAGGTCATGGCGTTGCGCTCGGCGCAGGTGGCGAGGGACGGGATGCAGTTCTCGACATTCGCGCCAGCCCAGATGGAGCCGTCCTCCATGAGCAGGGCCGCTCCCACCGGAAACCGGCTGTAGGGCGCGTAGGCATTGGCGCGGGCGGCGGCGGCGGCGGCGATCAGCGCTTCCCAGTCCATGGCAGGCAATCTAGCACGCCTGTGATAGCGTACCGGCGCGTCCGGACAGCCCTGTCCGGACGGTTCACATTCCCTATCGTCATCGCAGGAGGAGCACGGGCGTGGCCAGGACCTACAACGACATGACGCCGCCCGCGGACGGCCAGGAGATCAAGTGGATCGCGGGAGAGGACCGGTTGGAAGTACCGGACCGGCCCATCATTCCGTTCATCGAGGGCGACGGCACCGGGCCCGACATCTGGCGCGCCACCCGCCGCGTCATCGACGGCGCGGTCGAGAAGCTCTACGGCGGCAAGCGCTCCATCGCCTGGTTCGAGGTCCTCGCCGGCGAGAAGGCCCACGGCCGCACCGGCGAGTGGCTTCCCACGGACACCCTCGACGCCATCACCCAGTACCGCGCCGCCATCAAGGGCCCGCTGACCACTCCGGTCGGCGGCGGCATCCGCAGCCTGAACGTCACCCTGCGCCAGGTGCTCGACCTCTACGCCTGCGTGCGGCCCGTGCGCTGGTTCAAGGGCGTGCCCTCGCCGGTGACCGAGCCCGAGAAGGTGGACATGGTCATCTTCCGCGAGAACACCGAGGACGTGTACGCCGGCATCGAGTGGCCGGCGGGCTCGGAGAACGCCAGGAAGCTGATCGATTTCCTCGGCCAGCTGGGCAAGGAGGTCCGGCCGGACAGCGGCATCGGCATCAAGCCGATTTCCAACTTCGGCTCCAAGCGGCTGGTGCGCAAGGCCCTGCGCTATTCCCTGGAGTGCGGGCGCAAGAGCGTCACCCTGGTGCACAAGGGCAACATCATGAAGTTCACCGAGGGCGCCTTCCGCGACTGGGGCTACGAGGTGGCGCGCGACGAGTTCGGCGAGCGCACCGTCACCGAGAACGACGTGTACGAGAAGCACAACGGCAAGGCCCCGGACGGCCGTATCGTGGTCAAGGACCACATCGCCGACTCCATGTTCCAGCAGGCCCTGCTGCGGCCGGACGAGTACGACGTCCTGGCCACCACGAACCTCAACGGCGACTACCTCTCGGATGCCCTGGCCGCCCAGGTGGGCGGGCTCGGCATGGCCCCCGGCAGCAACGAGGGCGACGGCATCGCCGTGTTCGAGGCCACCCATGGCACTGCTCCCAAGTACGCCAACCAGGACAAGGTCAATCCCGGATCGCTGATCCTCTCCGGCTGCATGATGCTGCGCTGGCTCGGCTGGCACGAGGCGGCGTCCGGCATCGAGTCGGCCCTCGGCCGCACCATCGAGCAGAAGCGGGTGACCTACGACCTCGAGCGCCAGATGGACGGGGCCACCCTGCTCAAGACCTCCGAGTTCGCGGAGGCGATCGTCGAAAACCTGTAAGACACGGAGATTTCCATGAGATACAAAGTAACCGTGGTGGGCGCCGGCAACGTGGGCGCCACCACTGCGCAGAGGATCGCGGAGGCCGAGCTGGCCGACGTGGTCATGGTGGACGTCGCCGCCGACCTGGCGACCGGCAAGGCCCTGGACATGATGGAGGCCGCGCCGGTCCTCGGCTTCAACGCGAAGATCTCCGGCGGCGGCGACTACGGCCCGACCGAGGGCTCGCACGTCACGGTCGTGACCGCCGGCCTCGCCCGCAAGCCGGGCATGAGCCGCGACGACCTGCTCGCCAAGAACCAGGAGATCGTCGGCGAGGTGGTGCGCCAGGTGGCGCAGCGCTCGCCCGACACGATCCTGATCCTGGTGACCAATCCGCTCGACGCCATGTGCGAGGTGGCGCGCCGGGTCTCCGGCTTCCCCCGCGAGCGCGTCTTCGGCATGGCCGGTGTGCTCGACGCGGCGCGCATGCGCTACTTCATCGCCGCCGAGCTGGACGTCTCGGTCGAGGACGTGGACGCTTTCGTGCTCGGCGGCCACGGCGACACCATGGTGCCCATGCCGCGCTATGCCACGGTCAACGGCATCCCGTTGCCGCAGCTCCTGTCCGCGGAGCGCATCGAGGCGATCAACGACCGCACCCGCAAGGGCGGCATCGAGATCGTCAACTACTACAAGCAGGGCTCGGCCTACTACGCCCCGTCCGCGGCGGTGTACGACATGGTCGCGGCGATCCTCCACGACAAGAAGAAGATCCTGCCCTGCGCCGTGCTGCTCAACGGCGAGTACGGCCTGACCGACCTTTTCGTGGGCGTGCCGGCCCGTCTGGGCCGCGGCGGCATGGAACAGGTGATCGAGCTCGAGCTCACGGCGGAGGAGAAGGCGGCCCTGCAGAAGTCCGCCGAAGCCGTGCGCGAGCTGGTCGAAGCGCTGCCGAAGTAGGGGACCGGGCCGGTAACCCGCCTGGGGTTGAAACCCCAGGCGAGAAGGGTATCGCGCCTCCCGGCGCGAACTCCCGGAAACTTCCATGTCGAAGCGCAGCCTGCTGCGCCTCCAGCCCCGGTGAGGGGCTGTACTTTTCTAGCCTGGGGTTTCAACCCCAAGCAAAACCCTCGCCCCCCTCTTCCCGTATGATCTAGCGAGCCACCCGCGGCTCGAACGCATGCGAACTTCGCGCGATCTCCTCCTGTGGACCCTGGCGGGTCTGGCCGGGGTGCTGCTCCTGGCCTGGGCCTACCCGCGGGCGTTCCCCTTTCTTTCAGCCAACCGGTCCGTGAACCGCGGCGAGGCAGCGGCCATCGCCCTGGAGCGGCTGACCGACCTCGGCGATCCCGTCCCCGATCCCTACGTGGTCACCGCCGTCAACCGCAACTTCTTCCTGGAGCGCCGCCTGCACCTCGCGCTCGACTCCGGGGACAGCATGGAGAAGCTCCAGGCGAGCGGCCTGCCGAAGCGGATCGCCAACTGGCAGGTGTTCGTCTATCCCAAGACGGGGCAGCGAGAGGAGTGGGTCTACGAGGCGTCGGTATCGTCCTCGGGCGAGGTGCTGTCGCTGCGGCACCAGCTTGATCCTCAGGCGCCGGGCAGGACCATCTCGCCCGAGCAGGCGCGGCAGCGGGCCGGCGCCTTCCTGGCCGAGCAGGGGTTCGACCTCTCCCGCTTCGCCGAGCCGAACCTGCGCACGCGGGAGCTCGCGGCCCGCACGGACACGGAGGTGCGCTACCCCGACCGCACCGCGGCGCCGAGCGGGAAGGGTGCCCATGGCATCGCCGTCCTGTTCTCCGGCGACCGCTTGTCCGGCTTCGTCCCCTGGTACGACGACCCCGCGGAGCGGGAGCTGGAACGCAGTCTGCAGCCGGCGCAGTTCGCGGGCTTCGCCCGGCTTCTGGCCGCCTATCTGTTGGTGGCCGTGCTCGGCGCGCCGTTCCTGAAGCGCTACCACGAGGGCGAGATCGGGGTGAAGCGCGGCTCGCAGGTCTTCGCGGCGGTGGCCCTGGCGGGGCTGATGCTGGTGCTGCTGACCGCCCGCACGGACGCCCAGAACGTCGGCTTCGGCGTGGCCACACGGCAGCAGACGACCTGGATGGTGGGCGTGATCACGATGGTCTTCTGGGTGCTGCCGTTCGCGGTGCTCTCGTTCATCGGCTGGTGCGTGGGGGAGTCGGTCTGCCGCGAGCGCTGGGGACACAAGCTTGCGGCCTTCGACGCCCTCTTCCAGCGCCAGTGGGGGACCGCGACCGTGGCGCGCTCGGCCCTGCGCGGCGTGGCCGGCGGGCTGGCGCTCGCGGGCCTGCTCGCCGCCGTGCTGCTCGCCCTCCGGGGTGCCGGCGCCTCGCCCCTGATCGCGCTGTTCCAGGCCGGCGACACCCGCTTTCCGAGCCTGGAGCTGCTGGCCCAGGTCGTCACTTACGGCCTGTCGCCGATCCTGGCGATCGTTCTCTGCGTGCTGCCCATGACCGCGAAGGCCGCGAAGCGCGCCGGAATCGCCGTCGGGATCCTGGTGGCCCTGGCTGCAGGCGCCGCGATCGTCTTCCCGGCGTCGACCGTCGTGCCGGTGCGCTGGGGATTCCTGGTCGCGATGCTCGCCGTGCTCGGCCCGGTGCTGGTGTTCCTCCGCGCGGACCTCCTGGCCGCGCTGCTCACCGGCCTGGTGTCGCAGGTGCTCCTCCTGGGCTTCCCGATGCTGCTGTCGGACGACACCACTCTGCGGGTGCACGGCTGGCTGGCGGTGGCGCTTGCCGCGGCGCCGCTGATCGTCAGCCTGCGCTCGTTGCGGAGCGGCCGGGAGTTCCACTACCGCTATGAAGATGTGCCGCCGCATGTGCGCCGCATCGCCGAGCGTGAGCGCCAGCATGTAGAGCTGGACACGGCGCGGCGCATCCAGAGCTCGATCCTGCCCGAGCTGCCGCCGAGCCTCTACGGGGTTGAGATCGCGCACGCCTACCTGCCGGCCTCCGAGGTCGGCGGCGACTTCTACGACGTACTGGCGCTGGAGGACGGCCGCCTCGCCGTGGCGGTAGGAGACGTGGCCGGGCACGGTGTTTCCAGCGGCCTGGTGATGTCCATGGCCAAGTCGGCGCTCGCCGTGCAGGTGACGTTCGATCCAGAGGTGGCGGCGGTCTTCAACACCCTCAACCGGACGGTTTTTCAGACGGCCCGCAAGCGGCTGCTCGCCACGCTGTGCTACGCCCTGCTCGATCCGCAGAAGCGGGAGCTGGTCTATGCCAGCGCGGGCCACCTGTTCCCCTACCGCATCACCGCGGCCGGCCAGGTGGAAGCGCTGGAATCGATCGCCTACCCGCTGGGCGTGCGCGGCCAGCTGGAGGTGGAGCCGCGCACCACCAGCCTGGCGCCGGGGGATACCCTGTTCCTGTTCAGCGACGGCCTGATCGAGGCGCGGCCGGAGGGCTCGGACCAGCTCTACGGCTTCGAGCGTCTGGAGCAGAGCCTCGCCCGACACGCCCGGCGCAGCGTCGAGGGGCTCCGCGACGGAGTCCTCGAAGACGTGGAGCGCCACGCCGGCTACGGCCTGCGCGAGGACGACCAGACGATTCTGGTGCTGCGGTTGCCGTAGGTCGTTAGAATCCAGCCATGGCCGAGCGAGAGTCTGCTCTGCTGTCCCTGCTGGAGAGGCTCGATGGCTGAGCCGAGGAGAGGGCTCACCGCCGAGGAACGCTTCGAGGCTCTGCAGCGCGACCGCGCGGCCCTTCGCCGCGAGCGCCTGCTGCGCGAGGTAGCCGGGCCGTGCTGGTACCGGATGGTGCGGATCGTGCCCGTGTTCTTCCGCCGCGAGGGGATGCTGATCGTCCGGGCGCTCCTTGCCGAGCCGGGGGTCATCGCCGAGGCCCTGAAAGAGGACGCCGTGTTCGCGCTGGACACGGCGATGCGCCTCGCCCATGGGCACGGTTTTCTGGCGATCCGGGAGGTCCATGCCTATCTCACCACGCTGGAGCCGCTCGACCACTTGGCCGGGGCCGGGTTGATCTCCTCCGAGCCTCTGCCGGATACGACGCTGGTCCGTCCCTGGCCGGGCCCTCCCCGGCTCCTCGCATGCATCGTCGAGGAGCTACCGCCTTCCCGGCAGGTGGCAGGGGGACTCCAGGTGGTCACGGCCGAGAGGCTGGCCAGAGAGTTGATCGGAGCCGTCGGTCCTAGGGCGGACCTCTTCGCCCTGCTCGAAACAGCCGAGGCAAAGAGCTCGGGCTGACGAGTCTCAACTGTGTGAGCCCGATGCCCGCCGTCCTCAACCTTGACAGGTATGCGCCAGTGGCGTATTCTCAGGCCTGTGGTCATCGTCGAGACGAAGTCCTTTACTACCAGAATCGACGATCTCCTTACCGCAGATGAGTATCGCGCGCTCCAACTGGAGCTCGTGCAACAGCCTACTGCCGGAAATGTCATCCCTGGCGCAGGGGGGATTCGGAAGCTGCGTTGGGGAGCCCTCGCCGAGGCAAGCGAGGGGGCGCCCGCGTGATCTACTTTTGGCACGCTGCCTCCGAGACAATCCTCATGCTGTTCGTTTATCCCAAGAATGAGCGAGGGGATTTGACTCCGGCGCAACGCAAGGCTCTCCGATTGGTAGTAGAAAGGGAGTACCCATGAAGAAGGAACTGTTTGACGAGCTTCTCGAGAGCGTTCGCCAGGGGGGAGAGATCCTTCGTGGCGAGCGGGCGCCTTCTCGCTCGTTTCACGTTGACGAGCTTGATGTCCGCAATCTTCGTGAGAAACACGGGCTGAGCCAGTCGAGGTTCGCAGCCATGATGGGTATCAGTGTAGGGACTCTCCGCAACTGGGAGCAGGGGCGCCGCAAACCAGAAGGCAGCGCTCGGGTGCTTTTAAGAGTGGTAGAGAAGCATCCCGAGGCCGTATTCGACGTGGTGGCGAGCGGGGGCGAAGCGAAGCACGCATAGAGCCTCAACTGCAAGGCAAAGCGCTCGTATCCTGCACGGGCTTGGCCGCGGTCCCTTGGGGATTGGTGTAGGTCTTCGACTGGCCGCGCACCGTGTCGGTCACGGTGAGCGTGAGCGCGACATCGGTGCCCGCCGACCAGAAGATCCAGTATTTGTTATTCAGGCCGCAGCCGTTGAGCACCTTGACCAGGAGCTCGGGATTGGACGGGTCGAAGAACCAGAAGAGGCCTCCGGAATTCACCCCCAGGCTCGACAGCGGGATCGCATTGCCGTTGCTCGTCCCCTGGAAGGTCACCTGCACCTTGAAGCGGCGATCGCCCGGCTGGTCGTCGACACAGAGCGTGGTGGCGTTGGGCGTGCAGGGCCCCGCTTGCACCGTGCCCAGGAACTGGGCGATCGAGGGGAAGGTCGAAGAGAACGCGCCATCGATTTCGGAGTTGCCCGCGGCGCAGCCGTCCTCCGGATCGTCGCCGCAGCCGCCGGTGAGCTGGCCGACCACGATTCCCCCCTGGATCATCACGGGCGAGCCGGAGCTGCCGCCGAAGGTGCCGCCCTGCACCGGCAGGGCATAGAGATACCGCGGCCGGGGCGAGCCGCTGCAGGTGCCGGTGGAGGTGCTCACGGTCGTCCGCGAGTAGGACTGGGGGAAGGCATCGAAATCGGGTGCCGGGTGCGACAGCCGGTGCAGCACCGTGCCGGCCGCCAGGGCGTTCGTGGTCCAGCCCAGGAAGGCACGGCCCGAGGGGATCGAGCTCAGGCGCACGAACGTGAAGTCGCTTGACTCGCCGGTGGCGAGCAGGGTGGCGCCGTTACTCCGCGGCAATGAATTCAGATTGGGGTCAGCGCCGTTGCAGGAGGAGGTCCGGAAATCCCAGAAGGCCTCCAGGCTCGAAGCCGAGGCCTGGTTCGAGAAGCAGTGGTTGGCCGTGAGCAGGTAGGGCGTCCCCGAGCTCTGGGCGTCGTTGAGCAAACCGCCGCTGCAGATGAAGAAGTCGCCGCCGTCCTCGAACTCCAGGTGCGCGACGGCCTTGCGGGCCGCGGCGATGGCGTCGAACGTCGCCGTGCCGGTGCAGGAGGCGTCCTGGATGCATTCGCCGAGCGGCTCGAAGACGGGGATCAGGGAGCCGGGGCGGAAGAGTTCGCCCACCTCGCGGATCTCCAGGCGGGCCGTCTCTCCAGTACCACCAGCCGGCAGCGCGATCTCCAGAAACAGGTCCTCGCCGCCCACGCTGGGGGTCCAGAGGTCGCCATCCGGCCCGAGCAACTCCAGTCCGAACGGCCGCGGCTCCTCGCCGGCTCCCCACACCCAGAGGCGCGTGCCGGCCGGGAGGCTCACCTTTTCCAGGTGGAGCCGCAGGCGCCAGGCTCCCGCCACCCGCACCCGGCTGCCCCAGACGCGGGCGTTGGTTGACGAAGCCGCCGCGGCCAGGCGCATCCGCACGGGCGAGGGGAGGGGCCGGGCGAAGCCGTTCTGCACCGGTAGAGCCCCTGAAAGGTTGCGGAGCGTCATGGAGTCCATCCGGTCGAGCGCCCCCTCCGCGGCGCGGCGCAACGTGGCGCCGGCCTGAACCGCCTGCGACTCGGCCAGCCGCAGGGGAGGAGGTGAGGCCACGGCAGATTCCGCCAACTCCGGCAGGATCAGCGGCGGCACCGTCTCGGCGGCGGCAGGGACGGATAGCAAAAGGATGGCCAGCAGGCTCCGCGTCCAGCTCATGAGCTCTCCTCGAAAAGGTTGGAGGCATTCTACTAGACTAGGCAGGTGGACCCCCGAAAGCTCGTCTGCATCCTTGTTGCCGTTGCGTGGCCGGCGCTCGCCGCGGACCCTTTTGTAGATGCCGCCGCGCAGTCGGGCCTCGACTTCGTCCATTTCAACGGCATGTCGGGCGAGATGTACTTCCCCGAGATGATGGGGCAAGGCGGTGCGCTCTTCGACTATGACAACGACGGCGATTTGGACGCTTACTTCGTCCAAGGGTCCGTGCTCGGCACGGGCAAGCCTGTGGTCCCGGCTCCCCGCGGGCGGCTCTACCGCAACGACTCTCTACGCTTCGTGGACGTGACCGAATCGAGCGGCCTGGATGCCCGGGACTATGGCATGGGGGTCGCGACCGGGGACATCGACAACGACGGCTGGGTGGACCTTTACCTGACCAACTACGGCGCCAACCGCATGTATCGCAACAACGGCGACGGCACCTTCGCGGACGTGACGCAGCGCACGGGCACGGGCGATCCGCGCTGGAGCGTCAGCGCCTCCTTTTTCGACATGGACCGCGACGGCTGGCTCGATCTCTACGTAGTCAACTACGTGGACTGGTCGGTGGAGAAGAACCCGAAGTGCTTTGCCGCGAGCAGCCGCCGCGACTATTGCGGCCCCGCCGACTTTCCGCCGCTGCCGCACACCCTCTACCGCAACCGGGGGGACGGCACCTTCGCGGACGTCTCGGCGCGCTCGGGTATCGCCCGCCAGCCCGGCCCCGGCCTCGGAGTGATCGCCTTCGACGCGGACCGCGACGGCTGGACCGACGTCTACGTCGCGAACGACGGCGCCCCCTCCTTCCTCTGGATGAATCAGCGGGACGGCACCTTCCGCGACGACGCCCTCCTCGCGGGAGCCGCGGTCAACCGCCGGGGACAGGCCGAGGCCGGCATGGGGGTCGACGCCGGCGATTTCGATGCGGACGGCGACGAGGACATCTTCGTCACCCACCTGTCCGGCGAGACGAACACGCTCTACGTGAACGACGGGACCGGGATGTTCGAGGACCGCTCCACCGAGACCGGCGCGGCCCTGGGCTCGCTCCCCTTCACCTCGTTCGGGACCTCCTGGATCGACTACGACAACGACGGTTGGCTCGACCTGTTCATCACCAGCGGCGCGGTGCGCATCCAGGAATCCCGGACCGGGGACCCATTCCCCCTGGCGCAGACGGACCAGCTCTACAGGAATGCCGGAGGCCGGCTGGAGGAGGTGCCCGGCGTCTTCAAGACTCCCGGAGTCGGCCGCGGCGCCGCCTTCGGGGATGTGGACAACGACGGCGATATGGATATCCTTGTCCTCTACAACAACGGTCCCGCCCGCCTGCTGCTGAACCAGGTAGGCGGCCAGCAGTCCTGGATCGGCGTGGACGGCGGTATCCCAGGGGAGCCAGGGGTGCAAGTGGAGGTGCTCCGCCCCGGCGCTCCCGCCCTCTGGCGGCGCTCGCACACGGACGGCAGCTACGCCTCCGCGAGCGATCCGCGGGTGCTCGTAGGGCTGGGGGACAAGCCGCTGTCCGCTGTGCGCATCCACAGGCCGGGCGGCAAGGTGGAGGAATGGCGGGGCCTCCCCGCTGGACGGTACGTGATCCGGAAGGAGCGGTGATGAAGACGTTGTCCCTGTTGTCCTTGCTGTCCCTGTTGTCCTTGCAGTCCTTGACCGCCCAAACAACGGGTCAACCGCCCGGCGTCCAGCCCATCCCCGCCCCCAGCCTGGAGGGCCTGGAGCCCGAGGTGGCGGCGCAGCTCCGCGATGCCCGCGCGCTGATAGATGTGCTCACCGCTCCGGCGGAGGTGGCCGAAGCCTACGGCGAGCTGGGCCGGCTCTACCACACCTACAGCCTCTCCGAGGCGGCGGCCGCGGCCTACGCCAACGCCGCCCTCCTGGCCCCCAAGGACTTCCGCTGGCACTACTACGCGGGATACCTGGCGCAGGCCATGGGCCGTTCTGCCGAGGCCGAGGTTTCCTATGAGAAGGCGCTGGAGCTGCAGCCCGGCTTCGTTCCGGGCTGGATCCATCTGGCGGAGGTCCTGCTGGCCGGCAACCATCCCGACGATGCCGAGAGAATCCTGAAGCAGGTCCTCGGATCCGATCCCAGGAACGCGGCGGCGCGGGCGGGGCTCGGCGAGATCGCGCTTTCGCGCCGGCAGTTCAGGGAGGCGGCCGAGCACCTGGAGGCCGCCCTCGCCGCGGCGCCCGAGGCCGACCGCCTCCATCACCCCCTGGCTCTCGCGTACCGCGGCTTGGGGGACATGGAGAGGGCGCGCGACCACCTGGCCAAGGCGGGACGCGTGGGGGTCCGCCCCGCCGATCCGCTGATCGAGGAGCTGGCGCAGCTCCGCCAGGGGGAGATGGCCCACCTCCTGCGCGGCCGGGTGGCCTTCCGCTTCGGCCGCTTCGCCGATGCCGCGGCCGAGTTCCGCAAGGCGGTCGAGGCGCGGCCGGCCAGCGTCCCGGCCCGGATCAATCTTGGCGCGGCCCTGGTCCAGACCGGGGACCGCAGGGGCGCGGTGGAGCAGTTCCAGGAGGCCCTGAAGCTCGCTCCGGACAACGGCACGGCCCACTACAACCTCGCCCTGCTCCTGGCCCAGGACGGCTACGAGGCCGACGCCGTCAAGCACCTGGAAGAGGCGGTCCGCATCGAGCCCAGGGACGGCGCGGCCCACCTGGAGCTGGCACAGGCCCTGGAGCGCACGGGCAAGTCCGCCATGGCGCTCATCCACTATGAAAAGGCCGCCGGCCTCCTGCCCCAGGACGAGCGGGCCTGGATGGGGGAGGCGAACCTCCTCGTCGGCTCGCAGCGCTTCCGCGAGGCGCGCGACGTGCTTGAAACGGCCCAGGGCAACCTTCCCGGCAGCGGCCGGATCGTCCACGGTCTCGCCCGGCTGCTGGCCGCCGCGCCGGACCCGGCCCTTCGCGACGGCAAGCGGGCGCTCGAGCTGGCGCTGCAGGTCCACGCCGCCCGCGGCACCGCTACTCATATAGAAACCGTGGCTCTCGCCCTGGCCGAGTCCGGCCGCTGCGACGAAGCCGCCGAGTGGCAGGGCAAGGCCATCGAAGCCGCCCGCCAGGAAGGTCCCCCGGAACGGGTGCCCCCGATGGAGAAGGAGCTGGCCCGCTACACGGCGGGCGCGCCCTGCCGGCCGGGCGGGTAGGCTAAGATCCCCCGGATGTTGCAAGTCGTCCCCACCTCCGAACGGCCCTGGGAGCGCCGGGCTCCCGAGCGCGAGGGCCCGCCCTCCGCGTGGGCGCTGCTGCCCGGAGATCTGGCTGCGCTGGGGTGCCCGGGCCGGCCTGAGCACGTGTTCGCACGGCTCCAGCGGGTGCGCACCTGGCGGCCGGACAGCCTGTTCCTCTCCCGCGAGATCCGCGCCTGGCTGGAGGAGCACGCGGACCTCTCCCTGCCCACCATCCTGGAGCGCCACCCCTCCGCGGACGGCGCGACCCGGCTCGTGCTCGGGCTCGCGGACGGCCACCGCATCGAGGCGATCCACATGCCGCGCGGCTATCCGGGCTGCGGAGACCCGCGGGTGACCTACTGCGTGTCGAGCCAGGTCGGGTGCGCCATGGGCTGCACCTTCTGCGCGACCGGGGCCATGGGCATCCTCCGCAACCTGACGGCGGGGGAGATCGTGGGCCAGGTGCTCGCCATCATGCGCGAGATGGGACCGCACATCGGCGAGAACCTCTACCTGGTCTTCATGGGAATGGGGGAGCCGCTCCACAACCTCGACCACGTCCATCGGGCGATCACGGTCCTCTGCCACCCGGAGGGGACTCTGCTCTCGCCCTGGCGGATCACGGTGAGCACGGCCGGCCTGGTGCCGGGCATCGAGCGGTTGTCGAGGATGACCCCCCGGCCGCAGCTCGCGGTGTCCCTCAACGCCACCACCGACGAGGCCCGCTCCGCCACCATGCCGGTCAACCGCGCCTGGAACCTGGCCCGGCTGCGGCAGGCGCTCGACGCCTGGCAGCTCAAGCGCCACGAGCGCCTCATCTTCGAGTACGTGCTCCTCGGCGGGGTCAACGACACGCTGGAGGACGCGGACCGCCTGGTCGACTGGCTGGGTGAGCTGCGGCACCGCCACAACGTCAACCTGATCCCCATGAACGAGCACCCGCAGGCGGTCTTCCGGGAACCGGAAGAGGACCGCACCCAGGCCTTCGCCCGCCGCCTCCACGAGCACGGCTGCTTCGTCACCGTGCGCCGCAGCCGGGGCCGCGACGTCCAGGGAGCCTGCGGCCAGCTCGTGAAGCGCTCGGCCAGCTAAAGAAGATCGGCCTTGCGGGCGCGGCGGAGGACCTCGGCGCCGAGCTTGCCGTAGGCGAAGGCGCCGGAAGACCAGCTCTCGAAGCCGAAGATGGTGCGTCCCTGTCCCGGCGCCTGGGCGAGCCGCACGTTGACCGGGATCTCGGTGCGCAGCACCTGCTGGCCGTAGCGCTTGCGGATCGCCTGCACCAGCTCGTCGGTCACCAGCGTGCGGTGGTCAACCATGGTGAGGAGGATGCCCAGGTTCTCGGGCAGCTTGCCGATCCGCTCGCGCGACGACTCCAGCAGCTCCAGGAATCCGGCCAGGGCCTCCTTGTCCAGGTCGTGGGGGACCACCGGCACCACGAAGGCGCTGGAGGCGGCCAGGCCGTTGAGACTGAGGACCGACAGCCCCGGCGGGCAGTCGAAGAGGATCACGTCGTAGCGCCGCCGGACCGGGGTGAGCGCCTTCTTGAGCAGCTTCTCGGGCTCCTGCTTGCGGGCGAGGGCGAGGTCGAGCCCCGCCAGACGCAGCGAGGCCGGGATCAGGTCGATCCCCTCGACGCCGGTGGGGCGGATCGCCGCGGCGGCATCGGCCTTGCCGGTCAGGACCTCCGCCGAGGAGGGATCGGCCTCCTCCCGGCGCACCCCGAACGACAGGCTCGCCGAGCCCTGCGGATCGAGGTCAATGATCAGCACGCGCAGCCCGCTGCGCGCGAACGCCGCGGCCAGGTTCACGGCCGTCGTGGTCTTGCCGACGCCCCCTTTGAGGTTCACCAGGGCCAGCCTCATGCGCGCCTCCTCTCGTCGGAATCGCTACGGCGGCGCCATTGTATCGAATCCGGGATGAATCTCCCTGGCCCTCCGGTTTCGTACAGTGGTGGAACGCAAGGAGAACCCTGACATGAGAAAGACCCTCGCCATCCTGATCGCTCTCGGCCTCCTGGCCGTACACGCCTCCGCGCAGGCGCCGAAGAAGGGCCTCGCCAAGGCCACCTTCGCCGGCGGCTGCTTCTGGTGCATGGAGCCCCCCTACGACAAGCTCGACGGCGTGGTCTCCACGACCTCCGGCTACATCGGCGGCACCAAGAAGAACCCCACCTACGAGGAGGTCTCCGCGGGCACCACCGGCCACGCCGAGGCCGTCCAGGTGGTCTACGACCCCTCCAAGGTGAGCTATGCCAAGCTGTTGGATGTCTTCTGGCGCAACGTGGACCCCCTCACCGCGAACGCGCAGTTCTGCGACCACGGCGACCAGTACCGGACGGCCATCTTCGTCCACGACGCCGAGCAGAAGCGCCTGGCCGAGGAGAGCAAGGCGCAGGTGCAGAAGAAGTTCGTCGAAAGGAAGGTGGTGACCGAGATCACGCAGGCCTCGACCTTCTACCCGGCCGAGGAATACCACCAGGACTATTACGAGAAGAACCCGATCCGCTACAAGTTCTACCGCACGAGCTGCGGCCGGGACGCCCGTCTGGAAGAGCTGTGGGGCAAATAACCTTTCCGCCCGGTTTGCGTAGCTAGGCTCCAGAACGAAAGGAGCCTTCCATGAAGCGAAGCCTTGCCCTGATCCTCCTGGCGGCCGTAGCCCTGGAGCTGCCGGCCGCCGCCCAGTTCAGCGGCGTCACCATGCCGCCGGACGGCGACAACCAGAAGTCGTCCGTCACCCAGCACATCGGCCTGGTGAAGGTGACGATCGACTACAGCAGCCCCGACGTCCACGCGCCCAACGGCACCGACCGGACGGGCAAGATCTGGGGCGAGCTCGTGCCCTACGGTTTGGCCAACCTCGGCTTCGGCACCTGCGGCGATCAGTGCCCCTGGCGCGGCGGCGCCAACGAGAACACCGTCTTCACCACGACCCACGCCGTCCAGGTCCAGGGGCAGGCGCTGCCGGCCGGCTCCTACGGCTTGCACTTCCTCCCGGGGGCGGACGAGTGGACGGTGATCTTTTCGAAGAACACCACCTCCTGGGGGAGCTTCACCTACGACGCGAAGGAGGACGCCCTCCGGGTCAAGGCGAAGCCGGCGAAGAGCGAGTACCACGAGTGGCTGACCTACGAGTTCACCGATCGCAAGCCGGACAAGGCCACCGTGGCGCTCAAGTGGGAGAACCTGCAGGTGCCCTTCGACGTGACGGTCCCCAACGGGGTGGACCTGTACGTCCAGAACATGCGCAACGAGCTGCGGTCGAGCCCCGGCTTCTCCTGGCAGGGCTGGAACGCCGCGGCCCAGTACGCCCTGACCAACAAGACGAACCTGGAGGAGGCTCTGCGCTGGGCCGAGCAGGCCGCCAACCCGCCGCTGGGAACGGCCAACGTCGCCACCCTGAGCACGCTGGCGCAGCTCCAGGCGGCCAACGGCAAGGCCGAGGAATCGAAGAAGACCTTCGACCTGGCCCTGAACCACCCCACGGCCGGGCCCCTTGAAATCCACGCGTACGGCCGCCAGCTCCAGGCCGACAAGAAGTATGACGAGGCGCTCAGGATCTTCGAGCTGAACGCCAGGCGCTACCCGGGCCAGTGGCCGATCAACGTGGGCCTGGCCCGCGGCCACGCCGCGCTCGGCCACAAGGCGGAAGCGCTCAAGCACGCCCGCGAGGGGCTGGCCCAGGCCCCCAACGAAGCAGCCCGCAAGAACCTCGAGACCCTGATCCAGCAGATCGAGGCCGGCACGGCGTACTGAGGCGGGCCCATGGGCTCTGGAGAGTGCGATAGGATAAGAAAGTCCTGTCGCACCTCCAGGAGGCCCTCATGAAGAGTCTTGCCGTTTGCAGCCTGCTCGCCCTCCTCGCGGCTCCCTGTCTCGCTCTGGAGCCGTACCTCGTCCAGGACATCAACCCGGTGCCGCAGCCGGAAAGCTCATCCCCCTCTGAGTTGGTCAGGCTCGGCGATGCCATTCTTTTTTTCGCCGAGGACGCGTTCCGGGACCGAGAGCTGTGGCGCAGCGACGGCACGGCCGCGGGCACCTTTCCGCTCTCCGAGATCTGCGACGACCCCTCCTGCCATGAAGGGCCGCTGCCGTTTCTCCTGACGGAACGGCTGTACTTCTTCCTCGCGGCGAGCGCCCCCGAGAGCCAACGCAACCTGTGGGTCAGCGACGGAACTCCCGGGGGCACGTTCCCCCTCACCGGTCCCGACGTGGACGCGTACCCGCCGGAGCGTCTCTGGGTGGCGAGCCAGGGCGTCCTCTACTTCGTGGCCGAGGACGGGGAGCACGGCGAAGAGATCTGGCGCACCGACGGCACCCCCGCCGGCACCTGGCTCTTGGCGGACATTCGTCCTGGGACCGCCGGCTCAGGTGTCCAGGGGTTGAAGGAGTACAGGAATCGGGTCTGGTTCGGCGCCGATGACGGGCAGCGGGGCGGTTCCCTCTGGAGCACCGACGGCACTCCGGGCGGCACGGCCCTGGCGCTCGATCCGGTCCCCTCCTCGGTGTCCCATCCGGCTCCGGAGCACCTCCAGGTCCTCGGCAATCGCCTCACCTTCTTCGCCTTGGCACCTGGCGGCGGCCAACAGCTCTGGGTTGGCGACGGCACGGCGAAGCGGACGGCTCCGGTCACGAAGCTGGCCGGGGGCAAAAGACCGTCCGTCCTCCACGATTCCACC
>DASUNJ010000102.1:0-2013 GCA_036277235.1 Thermoanaerobaculia bacterium
CCTCGGGCTGCAGGTGGACCAGCAGGGAGACGATTGGACCCTGCACGCCGAGTACGCTGCCGACCTCTTCGAGGCCGCGACCGTGCGCCGCTGGCTGGGACACCTGCGGGTGCTGCTGGAGGGGATCGCGGCCTCGCCGGATACGCGCATCTCCGAGCTGCCGCTGCTGACTCCGGAAGAGATCGAGGAGCTGGGCTCGTGGAACCGGACCGAGGCCGAGGTGCCGCGGGAGCCGGTCCACCGGCTGTTCCGGCTCTGGGCGGAGCGCGCTCCGGACGCGCTCGCGGTCGAGTGGGACGGCGGAAGGCTCACCTATGGCGAGCTGGCCCGGCGGGCCGATGGCCTCGTGAGCCGGCTGCGGGCGCAGGGCGTCGGACCCGAGACCGTCGTCGCCCTGCGGCTGGAGCGCTCGCCAGAGCTGGTCACGGCGGTCCTGGCGGTGCTGGAGGCGGGGGGCGCCTACCTGCCGATCGATCCCGCGAACCCGGAGGAACGGGTGCGATGGATCCTCGAGGACTCGGGGGCGCTGACGGAGCTGACGGCGGAGACCCTCACCCCCCTCCCCCTCTCCCGGGGAGGGGGGTGGGAAGGCGGGAGCGGGGATGGGGGTGAGGAGCTCGCCTACGTCATCTACACCTCGGGCTCCACGGGCACGCCGAAGGGGACGGAGCTGCGGCACCGCGGCCTGTCCAACCTGATTGCCTGGCACCGGCGCACCTTCGGCCTGGGACCCTCGGACCGGACCACGCTCGTGTCGAGCCCCGGCTTCGACAATTCGGTCCTCGAGATCTGGACCGCGTTGACCTCCGGCGCCTCGCTCCATGTGCCGTCGCGGGACACGATCCTCTCGCCGTCCGCGCTCCTCGCCTGGACGGCGGAGCAGCGCATCACGGTGATGCTCCTGCCGACGCCTCTGGCCGAGGCGGTGCTCGCCGAGGCGGCTGTCGCCAAGCTACCGGAGGATCTCGCCCTCCGCGCCCTGCTGACCGGCGGCGACCGCCTGCGCTCGCGGCCTGCTCCGGGCGTTCCGTTCGAGCTGATCAATTTCTACGGCCCGACGGAGAGCACGGTCGACGCCACGGCGGGCCGGGTCGCTGCGCACGGGGAGCGGGCGCCGGACATCGGCGCGCCGATCGCCAACACGCGGGTCCACGTGCTGGACCGCAACCTCCGGCTCGTCCCGGTCGGAGTGGCGGGCGAGCTCTGCCTGGCGGGCGAGGGGCTGGCCAGGGCCTACCGCGGACGCCCGGACCTCACCGCCGAGCGCTTCGTGCCGAATCCCTTTCCCGCCTCCGGCGGGCTGCCGGGGGAGAGGCTCTACCGGAGCGGCGACCTGGCGTGCTGGCTGCCGGACGGCAACCTGCAGTTCCTCGGGCGGATCGACCATCAGGTGAAGATCCGCGGCTTCCGTATCGAGCTGGGGGAGATCGAGACGGTCCTGCTGCAGTATCCCGGCGTGCGCGAGGCGGTCGTCGCGGCGCGGGAGGACCGGCCGGACGACCGCCGGCTGGTCGCCTACTACGTGCCCGAGCACGAGCAGGAGCCCTCGTCCGGCCAGCTTCGGGCCTGGCTGCGCGGCAAGCTCCCGGAATTCATGGTGCCGGCAGCCTTCGTGCCTCTCGGCGTCCTGCCCCTGACCCCGAGCGGCAAGATCGACCGCCGCGCCCTGCCGGCTCCCGTCTCCGGGCCGGTGGCGCCCGCGGCTGCCCCGCGCACGCCGCTGGAGTCGCTCGTCGCGGGCGTCTGCTCCGAGATCCTGGGGATTGAAGAGGTGCCGCGCGACGTCAGCTTCTTCGACCTCGGCGGCAACTCCCTCATGGCCACCCAGATCGTGACGCTGCTCCAGGACGTCCTGCCGGTCGAGCTCAACCTGCGCCAGGTCCTGGAGAGGCCGACGGTCGCCCGCATGGCGGAGATCGTCGAGGAGGAGCACCGCGCCCTGGCCGAGCCGGAGCGCCTGGCCATGGACGAGATCCTGGCCGAGCTCGAGAGGAGCCTGGCCCCAGGCTGAAT
>DASUNJ010000103.1:0-15635 GCA_036277235.1 Thermoanaerobaculia bacterium
CCCCGGGGTCGCCTCGGACGACTCCGGCCTCTTCTGGTTCTTCGCGCCCGCCAACTGGGAGCTGCTGGTCAAGGTCCTGGACGGCTGCGGCGTCAACGGCCATCACTGGGTCTTCGCCGCGGCCACGACCACCGTCGAGTACACCCTCACCGTCACCGACACGCAGACCGACCAGGTCTGGGCCTGGAGCAATCCTCCGGGCCGGGCCTCCCCCTCGGTCACGGACACCGCCGCCCTGGGGGGGTGTTCCTCCTGAAATAGCCGTTGAGGTATTATCCCCGGAAGGGCTGGATAGGGGAGGTTAAATTCTTATGATGCACGGCAAGTTCGCGAAGTGGATGGCAGGGCTGTTCCTGGTGCTGCTGGTCAATACGGCGTACCTGGCGGCCTTCGCCTCGCCCACGATCTTTTACATGAGCAACGTGCTCCTGCACCTGGTGCTCGGCCTGGCGCTGTCGGCCGGCCTGGTGTGGTGGCTGACGCGGAGCCCCGAAGCCCGCCGGTCGATACCCATCGCCGTGGCGCTCTTCCTGCTCTCGCTGCTCGCGGGGCTCTACCTGATGTTCTTCGGCAACGTCCTGCAGAACCGATGGGCGTTCTGGGCGCACGTGGTCACGGCAGGGCTCGGCGTGGCCGCGCTGGCGCCGTGGGTCTGGCGCAAGGCGAACGAAGGCGAGGGCTGGCGCCGCTTCCGGACCGCTTTCGCCGTGGCCGCCGCGCTGCTGATCGTCCTGCCCGCGGTCATGGCGGGCTGGCGCAAGGCCAACCCGAACCCGTCGAACCGGATCAAGAACCCGCTGATCGTCCCCACCTCGATGAACGAGGAGGGGCCCGGCCCGGGGTCGCCGTTCTTCCCGTCCTCGGCCGACACGAACACCAAGGACATCATCCCGTCCAACTTCTTCATGGACTCGCAGGCCTGCGGCGAGTGCCACAAGGACATCTACGAGCAGTGGAACAGCTCGGCCCACCACTTCGCCTCGTTCAACAATCAGTTCTACCGCAAGTCGATCGAGTACATGCAGGACGTGGTGGGTCCCGAGCCGAGCAAGTGGTGCGCGGGCTGCCATGACCACGCGGTCTTCTTCAACGGCCGCTTCGAGCGCCCGATCAAGGAGCAGATCGACACGCCCGAGGCGCACGCGGGCCTGGCCTGCACCTCCTGCCACGCGATCACGCAGGTGCACAGCTCCATGGGTCAGGGCCACTTCACGATCGAGTACCCGCCGCTCCACGAGCTCATGACCAGCCACAACCCGGTTGTGCGGGCGATGGACCGGTTCCTGACCTACACCGACCCCGAGCCGCACAAGAAGACGTTCATGAAGCCGTTCATGCGGGCGGACTCGTCGGAATTCTGCTCGTCGTGCCACAAGGTGCACCTGGACGTGCCGGTCAACTCCTACCGCTGGTTCCGCGGTTTCAACGACTACGACAACTGGCAGGCGAGCGGCGTCTCGGGCCAGGGCGCGCGGTCGTTCTACTACCCCGCGGAAAACAAGACGTGCGCCGGCTGCCACATGCCGCTCGTCGACTCCGACGATCCGGGCAACGTGGACGGCAAGGTCCACTCCCACCGCTTCCCCGCGGCGAACACGGCCCTCGCCTACGTGAACCAGGACGAGGAGCAGATGGAGGTCACGAAGAAGTTCCTCCAGTCCGGGTTCATCACGGTGGACATCTTCGCGGCCGCGCCGGTCGAGGAGACGGGCGAGACCCAGATGGTCCGCCGCGCTGGCGGACAGGCCCCGCAGGCCATGTCGGCCGCCCCCGCGGGCGAGGAGGTCGAGCCAACCGGCGACGTCTTCCTCCGCGAGGTGGGTAAGGTGGCGGCGCCCATCGAAAAGGCGAACCCGGTGCTGGCGCCCGGCTCCACGGCCCGGGTCGACGTGGTGGTACGCACCCGCACCATCGGCCATGCCTTCCCCGGCGGCACGCTCGATTCCTTCGACATCTGGCTGGAGCTCCAGGCCCGCGACGCGGACGGCCGCATCGTCTACTGGAGCGGCGAGGTGAAAGAGAACCCGGACGGCACCAAGGGGCCGGTGGAGGAGGGAGCGCACTTCTACCGCGCATACCAGCTCGACGGCCAGAGCAACGTGATCGACAAGCGCAACGCCTGGCAGGCGCGGAGCGTGCTCTATGTGCGCGCGATCCCGCCCGGCGCGGCCGACGTGGCCCACTACCGCATCAAGATTCCGGAGGACGCCCGCGGGCCGCTGACCCTTACGGCGAAGCTGAACTACCGCAAGTTCGCGCACTCCTACACGCAGTTCGCCTACGCGGGCCAGCCGAAGCCGGGGCAATCCCCCGCGCTGGTCTCCGCCCATCACAACAGCCAGGAATGGTCGTTCGATCCGGCGAACATCCCGGCCAACGTCTCGGGCAAAATCAAGGACCGCATCCCCGACCTGCCGATCATCGTCCTGGCCGAGGACACGGCGCAGCTGCGTGTCGGCCGGGCAGGCGAAAAAGCCGAGACCGCGTGGCGTCCGGTCATTACCAAGGAAGACCGGGAGCGCTGGAACGACTGGGGGATCGGCCTGCTGCTCCAGGGCGACCTGAAGGGCGCCGAGTACGCCTTCCTGCGCACCACCGAAGCCGAGCCCGGCTACGCCGACGGCTGGCTGAACGTGGCGCGCGCCCTGATCCGGGAAGGCCAGATCGACAAGGCGAAGCCCTTCATCAAGAAGGCGATGGAGATCAATTCGAGCCTCCCCCGCATCCACTTCTTCAACGCGATGATCCAGAAGGCCGATGGCGACTACGACGCGGCCCTCGCCTCGCTGCGCACGGTCGAATCCAAGCACCCGCGGGACCGTGTGGTGCTCAACCAGATGGCCCGCATCCTGTTCCTGAAGCGCGAGTACAAGGAGGCGCTCAAGGTCCTGGAGCGGGTGACCGCCGTGGATCCTGAAGACCTCCAGATGCACTACACCGCCATGCTCTGCTGGCGCGCCCTGGGCAACCAGGAGCAGGCCGCCCGCGAAGCCAAGCTGTTCCGGCGCTTCAAGGCCGAGGAGTCCTCCCAGGCCATCACCGCCGAGCGCCGCCGGATCAGTCCCGAGGACAACAACGAGCGGCAGCCGATCCACGAGCACGATAGCGTGCCGCTGAACCGGATCGCGGTCCCCACGGATACGACCGTGGCTGCCGGTGCTGGAGGTTGATACCGTGAAACATACCCTGATTGCCTTGACCGCCGTCGTCCTGACGGCGGCGGTCTTCACCCTTACTCTCGAGGGCGCGCCCGCCGCGCCTGCCGCTCCGGCCAACCAGCCGGTGCGCTTCGCCGATGCCACGGGCCCGTCCGGCATCAAGTTCGTGCACAACAGCGGCAAGGCCGGCAAGAAGCTCCTGCCCGAGACCATGGGCTCGGGCGTGGTCCTGTTCGACGCCGACGGCGACGGCTGGCTCGATGCCTTCTTCGTCAACGGCCGCAACTGGAAGCCGGGCGCGCGCAAATCGACCCAGGCCTTCTACCGCAACAACCGCAACGGCACCTTCACCGACGCCTCCAAGGGGAGCGGCCTCGACATCCAGGTTTACGGCATGGGGGCCACCGCGGGCGACTACGACAACGACGGCAAGATGGACCTCTACCTGACCGCGCTCGAAGGGGACCGTCTCTTCCGCAACCTGGGCAATGGCAAATTCCAGGACGTGACGGCCGCGTCGGGGATCAAGAACGCCAACTTCGGCACGAGCGCGGCCTGGGTCGACTACGACAAGGACGGCCGGCTTGACCTGTTCGTCGCCAACTACGTGCAGTGGAGCGAGGACAAGGACCTCTGGTGCTCGCTCGACGGCGCCACGAAGTCCTACTGCACGCCGGAGTCCTACAAGGGGACCAGTTCGAAGCTCTACCGCAACGTGGGCGGCAAGTTCGAGGACGTGAGCCAGCGCGCGGGCGTGGCCGGGGAAGGCAAGGCACTGGGCGTCGCGATCCTCGACTTCAACATGGACGGCTGGTCCGACATCTTCGTGGCCAACGACACGCAGCCGAACAAGCTCTATCGGAACCTCAAGGACGGCCGCTTCGTGGACGAGGGCATGGAGTCCGGGGTCGCCTTCAGCGAAGAGGGAGTCGCACGCGGCGCCATGGGCGTCGACGCGGCCGACTACGACCGCTCGGGCCGGCCGCACCTGCTCGTCGGGAACTTCTCGAACGAGATGCTCGCCCTCTATCACAACGAGGGGAGCGGCGTGTTCGTGGACGATGCGCCGGCTTCGACCGTGGGCCGGTCGAGCCTGCTGACCCTGGCCTTCGGCGTCTTCTTCTTCGACTACGACCTGGACGGTTTCCTCGACATCTTCTCGGCCAACGGCCACATCGAAGAGGAGATCAACCGGGTGCAGCCGCGTGTGCAGTACAGGCAGCCGCCGCTCCTCTTCCGCAACCAGGGCAAGGGTAAGTTCGAGCACGTCAAGGCGGGCCAGCTCGAGCAGCCGCTGGTGGCTCGGGGCGCGGCCTACGGCGACCTCGACCGCGACGGCGATCTCGATCTGGTCATCACCAACAACCACGGCCCGGCCAAAGTCTTCCGCAACGAAGGCGGCAACCGCAACCGCTGGCTCCAGATCCGGACGGTGGGCGCCAAGTCGAACCGCGACGGCATCGGCGCGATCGTGCGGGTGACCAGCGCCTCGGGCAAGCAGTGGGGCCAGGTGCGGAGCGGCTCCAGCTACTGCTCGCAGAGCGACCTCGCCCTCACCTTCGGCCTCGGCAAGGACCCCGGCGCCACCGCGATCGAGATCGACTGGCCGAGCGGCGCCAAGCAGAAGCTCGGCGCGGTGCCCGGCAACCAGATCCTCGTCATCGAGGAGGGCAAGGGGATCGTGTCCAAAGCCGGCCCGGCCAAGTGAAGCTCCTCCTCCTCGGCGGCACCCGCTTCGTCGGGCGTCACTTCGCCGAGGAGGCTCTTGCCCGAGGTCACGACCTCACCCTGTTCCACCGCGGACAGACCAACCCCGGGCTCTTCCCAGGAGCCCGGGAGTTGCTCGGGGACCGCGACCTCGCTCTCCCGAGCGGCCGCTGGCGCCGCTGGGACACCGTCCTCGACTTCTGCGGCTACGTGCCGCGCCAGGTTCGCAAGGCGGCCGCGGAGATCGAGGCGGACCGCTACGTCTTCATCTCCTCCATCTCCGTCTACGCCGACTTCAGCGTCCGGGGCCTCACCGAGGATTCCCCGGTCAAGCAGCCTCCCAAAGGCCAGGAGAGGACCGAGGAGGTCACTCCGGCGACCTACGGCTGGCTCAAGGCCCTCTGCGAGCGCGAGCTCGACGAGAGCCGGTCGCTGATCGTCCGTCCCGGAATCCTGGTCGGTCCCCACGACTACACCGGCCGCTTCACGTACTGGCCCTGGCGAGTGGCGCAGGGCGGCGAGGTCCAGGCGCCGGGCCGGCCTGGAAGGCCGGTGCAGCTCCTCGACGCCCGCGATCTCGCCGGCTGGCTGCTGAAGATGGTGGAGAAGGGGAGGACCGGCACCTTCAATGCCCCGGGTCCCGGCCGGGTGCTCACCATGGGCGAGCTGCTGGAGACCTGCCGCGAGGTGACTGGCAGCGACGCCACCTTCACCTGGGTGGACGGGAACGACCTCGACCTGCCTCTCTGGATCCCGGAGGAGAAATCCGGCTTCGATTCCGTCGACAACGGCAAGGCCCGGGCCGAAGGGCTCGCCTTCCGGCCGCTCGCCGATACCATCCGCGACACCCTCGCTTGGGTGGAGGCCGATCCGGAAGCGCTACGCAAGCCCGCGTGAAGTGCTACAGTCCCGCGCGGACATTCGGCGGGGCTTACCCGCGGGAGGATCTGCCATGAGGAAGGCTTTTCTTGGAGCGCTTCTCGGAATTGGTCTCTTGGGGCCTGTAGCGGCGCAGGAGCGGGACTTCTCCAAGGTGGAGGTCAAGGCGACCCCGGTCGCCGGCAAGATTCACATGCTGCAGGGCGCGGGCGGCAACATCGGCGTGTCGGTGGGGAGCGACGGCCTGCTGATCGTGGACGACCAGTACGCGCAGATGGCCGACAAGATCCGCGCCGCCCTGAAGGGCTTGAGCCAGGGCAAGCTAGCCTTCGTGCTGAACACCCACTGGCACTTCGACCACACGGGCAGCAACGAGGCCTTCGGCCCTGAAGCCACGATCATCGCCCATGACAACGTCCGCAAGCGCATGGCGAAGGGGCAGACGCTGTTCGGCCAGGCGATTCCGCCAGCGGCACCGAAGGCGCTGCCGGTGATCACCTTTGGCGAGTCGGTCTCGATCCATTTCAACGGCGAGGAGATCCGGGTCCTCCACTATCCGCGCGGCCACACGGACGGCGACAGCGTCATCTTCTTCACCGGCTCGAACGTGGTCCACATGGGCGACGACTACTTCGCCGGCACCTTTCCCTTCGTCGACCTGGAGAGCGGCGGCAACCTGGCCGGGTTGACGGAGAACATCGAGAAGATCCTGGGCCAGCTCCCGGAGGACGTGAAGATCATCCCCGGCCACGGTCCGCTCTCCACGAAGACGGACCTGCAGGGCTATCTGGGCATGCTCAAGGAGACCACCGCCCACGTGCGCGGGCGCATCGAGGCGGGCAAGGACCTGAAGGCGATCCAGGCGGAAGGGCTGCCCGAGAAGTGGAAGGAGTGGGGGAACGGCTTCATCAAGACCGCGGACTGGATCGCGCTGATCCATGGGAGCCTGACCAACACGGGAGCGGGCTCGGGCAGCGGGACTCACCACCACTGAGGACAGCAAGGACCAAAAGGACCTACAGGACGCCGGATGTTCCGTGTCCTTTGGGTCCTTTAAGTCCTTTTGGTCCTTTTCCGGATTACTTTGCTTTCGCGCTCTTCTTCGCCGCGCGCACCGCGCCCGCGACCTTCTGCTGGAGGTCCCTCTCGATCCCCTCGCCCCAGCCGCTGGTCATGTAGACGATCTCTCCCTCGTGGCTCACCAGGAGGTAGGAGGGGTAGCGGCTGATCTGGCACTCTTCCGAGAAGTCGTGGTCCTTGTCCCATACCTGGGGCCAATCCATCTTGTTCTTGGCGATGAATTCGCGCAGCACCGCCTCGTCCTGGTCCGTGCTGATGCTCAGGAGCACGAAGGGATCGTCCTTCATCCGGCGGCTCATCGTGCGCAGGCTGGGGACGGCCTGCACGCACGGCGCGCACCAGGTGCCCCAGAAATCGAGCAGGATCACCTTGCCTTTCAGGTCCTCGGCGGTGAAGTACTCTCCCCCCAGGGTCGCCAGCTCGAAGTCGGGGACGATCCTCTTCCGCGAGCGGAGCGGATTCTCGATGAAGCTCATGGCGACCTTCGCGTCCTTGGCATCCGGCTCCTTCTCGATGTACTCCTTCAGCATCGCCACTCCTTCGGCATCCCGGGATTGTTTGAGCAGCGCCACCCCCAGGTTGAACCGCGCGGTGTTGGCCTCGCCGCGGCTCAGCTCGAGCACGCGCCGGAACGACTCCTCGGCCTGCTTCAACTTGGCCATGTCGTCTCCCGCCAGGGCGTACAGCGCCAGCCCCCGATGGTGATGGGCCCGGATCAGTTCGGCGGTCTCGGCGGTGAGCTTCAGCACGGCGTCGGTGCTCTTCAGGGTCTCCTTGAAGGCGCTCAACTGGTTGAAGGCCGCGGCCAGCCCGAGCTGGCACTCGACGCAGGAGCCGCCGGCCATCTTGTCCGCCTGCCGGAACGCCTTGACCGCCTCGCTGGGCTTGCCCTCCTGCAGCAGGTCCTTCCCCTCGTCCAGCGACTCCTGCCAGGCGGGAGGGGGAGCCTGTCCCTGCGCGGGAAGACCGAGAAGTACAAGCAAAAGCAGGAACAGGAGGCGGTGCCTTTGGGTCATATCAGCTCCTTGAAGGTCTTCCATTGTAATAGACCCTGAAGCTCCCGCTCACGAAACCCCTGCCTACAGGTATTCTGTCGACGAAGATGCCCAACTACCGGGACGACCTCTCCTACATCCACCACGCCGGCTTCGGCGACTTCGCACTCGGCGCGGCCCCCGGCCTGCTCCGGATGCTGCAGGAGGGCGGCGTCCGCGAGGGGCTCGTGGTCGACCTGGGATGCGGCAGCGGGATCTGGGCGCGTGAGCTGACCCAGGCGGGATACGAGGCGCTCGGGATCGACAGCTCGCCGGCCATGATCCATCTGGCCCGCTCGGTGGCACCCTACGCGAAGTTCGTCCAGGCATCCCTCTTCGACGCGGAGCTGCCCCGGTGCGACGCGGTAACCGCCTTGGGCGAGCCCTTCAACTACATCCCGGACGACATGGACGCGCCTCCGCCTCTCGCGGATCTCTTCGCACGGGTAGCTCAGGCGCTGCGCCCCGGAGGCCTCTTCGTGTTCGACCTCGTCATGCGGTCGGGGAGCCGGCCTATGAACTATCGCACCTGGAGGGAAGGCGAGGACTGGGCCGTGTTGGTCGAGGTCGCGGAAGACCGCCCGCGGCGCCGGCTGACCCGGGAGATCGTCACCTTCCGCCGCAAGGGATCGGCCTGGCAGAGATCGCAGGAGTCGCACCACGTGGCGACCTTCGACCGCGACGGCGTCGTACGGGAGCTGCGCCGGGCGGGCTTCGCGGTCCGCGCCTTCCGGCGCTATGGAGACTTCGAGCTGCCTCCGCGGAGGCTGGCGTTCCGCGCAAGGAGATCCACATGACCCGGCAGGAGTTCGAGGCGGTGCTCCAGGCCCTCGCCCGGGGCTGGGCGGAGAGGGATTACGAGCGGGTGGCGAGCCACTTTGCCGAGGACGTGCGCTACTCCGACCCCACCCGCTACCGGATCGCGTCGCGGGCCGAGCTCCTGGAGTTCTTCCGGAACGACGAGGGCCGCGAGCAGAGCACGGTCTGGCACAATGCCGTCTTCGACGAGGAGCGCCAGGTCGGAGCGGCGGAGTACACCTATCAGGGGACCCATCGCTATCACGGCACCGTCTGGATCGAGGTTCGTGGAAACCTGATCGTTCGCTGGCGGGAGTACCAGCACGTCTCCGAACTCGAATGGGAAGATTATTGGGAAACAGGCACGGAGTGAGCCGCCAGGTTCACTCGAACGGTTCCAGGCCGAAGAGCTCGGGGGGGATCGTCCAGCTCCGAAGCTCCGGAGCGCCCTCGGCCTCGGCCTGGAAGGGCCCGCCGCCACGGAGACGCAGCGGCGCGCCGTGCGCGGCCAGCAGGGCCAGGATTTCCTGGGACAGGGTGGATCCGAACTCCCGGTAGGGCTTCGGCAGGCACCGGACGTGTGCGTGCCAGATCTCGAAGGCGTAGTTGAGGCATTGACAGGCTTTCTTCGTCATGGTTCCCGCCGCGCTGATCTCCCAGCGGGCCAGCAGCAGGTACTGCTCCATTCCGATGACGTATCCCGCCCACCGATCGGGGTTCTCCCTCCGGTCCTTGAGGAACAGCGGCCAGTTGCGGGCCAGGGCTTTCTCCTGCCGCACGCGGCTGGTCAGGATTCCCAGATGGGCGAGGTAGACGTCTGGACAGATCATGATCCTCCGCGGGGGCTCGTTGAGCCGGTGCCCCACGGATTCGTGCAAGCATCCGAACCATTGCAGGGGACCGTCCTCGGTCTCGGGCCGGTAGCAGCGCACCGGGTAGCTGGGTTCCAGGTCGGTGTCCAGGCTCAGGTTGCGCTGCTCGATTGCGAAGCCATCGAAGTACTCGTTGAATTCCAGGATGTCGCGCAGCGCCTCAGCGTTGAACAGCACTTCATCGGCATCCTGCCAGAGGATGTAGTCGCCATGGGCATGGCGCGCCAGGGCGTTGCGCGCCTGGGCGAAATCTTCGAAGGGGATCGGAACCCACCGGCGGCAGCCGTTTGCGGGTCCTCCTTCGCTGCGGCGGAAGCCCATGGATTCGAGGATCTCCACCGTCCCGTCGGTGGAGCCGGTGTCGCCGATCACGATCTCGTCGGCAATCGTCTCCAGGCTGGCGACCGCGCGCTGGACGTTGGCTTCCTCGTTCTTGACCAGGAGCGCCACGGAGATCGTGGGTTTGCGGCGCTCTAAGCGCTCCTGGAAGAGACGATGGAAGAGGCTCTGCCAGCTTTGCGCGATCGCATCCCAGGAGTGCGTCTCGCGGGTGACGTGCCGGAGCCCGGTCTCCCGGGCGCGCTCGGCGAACGCCGGATCTTCGACCAGCCGGAGCACCGTCGCGACGAAGCTCCCGACGTAAGCAGGAGACTTCCAGGGATCGCAGATCAGGGTCTCCTGGAAACCGACCGTCTCAGGCAGGCTGAAGCGGCCGGTGGTGACGATCGGGATTCCCAGGGCCTGGGCTTCCAGGGCCACCATGCAGCAGACCTCCGGTACGTCGGTGGGGTAGAGGACGGCCGTGCAAGCGGACAGCTCGCGCCAGAAGGCGCGGCGCGTGAGCGGGCCGATCGAGTGCACATCGGGCGAGCGCCGGATCAGCTCGTCGCAGAGGCGAATCGTTTCCCGGTGCCGGTCGTGCATCGGCAGGTCTTCCATGGAATAGCTGCTCAGCAGGAGCTCCGCCTCGGGAAGACGGCTCTTGAGCACGGGCCAGATCTCGCCCAACAGAACGTCAAGGCCGCGCTCCGGGCGCGAGGCATAGAAGAACCGCGGGCGGGAGCCGCCGAGCGCCGCCTCCTTGCGGATCGGCTCGAGAGCTCCGAAATCGACGCCGTTGGTCGTCAGGTGGGCGAGGCGCGACAGGCCCGGCAGGAATGCCTCGTAACCCTCCTGCTGGAAACGGCTCAGAAAAAGGCAGAAGGAGGCGCGAGCGAAGCCCGGCCGGATGAGCCGGACTCTCTCCTCGTCCGCGACGTCGTGGTGCCAGGTGCCGTACATCCGCGCCGCAACCGGCTCGAGCAGGGACGGGACTTCCCGCGCGGCGAGGAAGAGATCGCACCGGGTTCCCTTGCGGTGCTCCACGAGCCGCTCTGCGGGGATGAGCTCGATCCCACCGCTTTCGCGGAGCTCCCCGGTCCTGCACGAGACGCTGACGCGATGACCCAGACGGCGCAGGGCGTGGGCCATGGAGAGCACGGCGCTCTCCGAGCCTCCCAGGGCGAGGTCCACCGGATCGTCGCCGCGGATCGGCAAACCGAGAGTGTGGATGAGGATCTCCAGGGGATCTTCGTCTTCCATGAGCGTGGTAACCTTCAAGGCGTCTCCCCTTTCTGAACCGAGCGAGCGAAAACATGGCGGCTCTCAAGCAAGAGATGCTCACGTTCTACAACCAGCAGGCCGAGCTGTACGGCGCGGACGAGCTGCCGCGCCTGGGCTGGAGCTCGTGGCAGGCGCAGCAGACCCGCTTCGCGGCCCTCATGGACGTCGGGCCTCTCGCGGACAGGTCGATCCTCGACGTCGGGTGCGGAGTCGGCGATCTCTATGAATACCTGACCCGGCAAGGCTTGAGCATCTCCTATACCGGCTATGACCTGGTGGCGCGCAACTGCCAGGATGGAGCCCGGAGGCATCCGGCAGCCACCTTCCTCACGACCGATGTTCTCGAAACGACCAAGGCCGAAGCTTTCGACTACGTTCTCGCCTCGGGCATCTTCACCTTCACCGGCGACGACTGGCACGGCACGGTCGGCGCCACGCTGCGGCGCATGTACGAGCTGTGCCGCGTGGGTTTTGCAGCGAATTTCCTGAGCTCCTACAGCCCAAGCAGGATCGACAAGCTCTTCTACGTCGATCCCGCGGAGATCGTCGGAATGTGCCAGCAGCTCACGAATTCTTTCAAGCTGCGCCACGATTACATGGAGAACGACTTCACCGTCTTCGGCTACCGCCCGTTGGCGGCCGGAAGCTGCGGAAGGTGAACCTCCGTCATCAGACCGCCAAGCGGCGACACCACCGGATCGAGCCAGTGCAGGCTCAAAGCGAGGTCGCACGTTCCCGGCGCTGGCAGCTCGGCGAGATCGAAGTCGACTGTCAGGGTGGAGGTGTCGCTGTCCATCTTGACCTTGCCTCCGCCATAGGCGAGCGTCGTCTCGCCTCGGGAGAGGCGGGCGTCGATTCCGTAGAACGCCGGTTGAGTCCTTTTGACGTGCACGGGGATCGTGGCCCGAAGGAAGCGCCGGCCGGAATCGGTCACCTCCCATGCGAGGTCGAGATTCCGGGGATTGCCGAGCTTCGCAGGATTCCCTACCAGGAAGAACAGATCCTCCCTGAGGATCGTCCCTGACACGATCGCATCGAGCTTGTCCAGGGGGACCGGTGCGCCGGCGGCCTGCAGCGATGCGTGCAGACGATAGGGGCCCCGGTATCCGGACCGTGCCACGTCCTCGCCGGAGAAGATCAGGCGTGCCGGGTGGGTGCCGGGCGAGCCCGAGACCGTCGTCTGCGCCGGCGCCTTCACCGTGTGGTAGCTCGACCGTAGCGTGACGGGAGTCGTGCCATCCTTCTCATAGAGCCCTCCCGAAACCACGTAGGTCCCCGGGGTCTGGATCTCGACCTCGACCTGCACCGCGAGCTCGCCTGCAGGCGGCTCCACCAGGGAAGGCTGTGTCCTGCTGAACTCTGCCAGGGAGACACCTCCCTCTATGTCGGCGCAAATCGACGTCCCGATCGCCTCGGGAGCCTCCACGAAGCTCGGGAAGCCTCCGTAGCCGGTGCCCTTGAAACAGGCACCCCCTTGTTCGAAGGTCACACTGAAGTCGGTGAATTGCGTGACGCTTTGGCTGAAAAGCTCGTCGGAGTGGTGATAGATCCCGCCGAACGTCGCGTCATAGACCAGATGTCCCCATCGCCGGAGGTCGTGGTTGTAGAACGTGTAGGCGCAAGGAGCCTGGCGCTCGCCGCACATGAGGTTGCCGGTGAACTCCGGATCGAGGGCGCGGGCCGTGGCGTGAGTCACGAAACCCAGCCGGTGCGAGCCGAACGTCTGGTGAGGCACCATCCCCCCGACGCCCATGGTTGCGGCGATGTATTGCATGACCTGCGAGAAGATGTAGCAGTCGGCGAAGTTCCGGTTCGCATCGCCTTCGACCAGGTCGTCCCAGTGGCTCTTGCAGAGGTGGTCAGGGAAGTTGCAGAGCAGCTCACCGGTCGGCAGCGAGGTCGCACCCAGGATGCAGACCGAGCCACTGATGGTACAGGTCGCGTAGCGCCACCTGCGCTGTCCGAACTCGTAGAGCTGATTGAGGATCGTGTTTGCGACCTCGCGCTCCGTCGCGCTGCGGCCGAAGCCCGCTCCCCACGAGCACGCCCTCTCGTACCAGACCTCGTGCGGGGGATCGACGATGGGCCGAGGCCGGGCATAGGTGAGATAGAGCGTGGTCTCGAGCGGCGGAAGTGCCTGCCCCGCGGCCTCGCAGTGGAGCTCGGGGGAATGGATGCCGGTGAGATCCGGAAGGGGCACGGGGATCTTCACCTGGGCGCCCTCGGCCGCGATCCAGGGGGAGAGGTTCTCGCCGATCGCGAGCCGGCAACGGGCCGGCGGCAGCTCCGCGGGCGGGCAGGCGATCAGGAGCACGTCGAGCTCGACGCTGTCTCCCAGCGCCGCGGCGAAGGGCTGGACGGGGGAGTCTGGCTGCGTGCAGCCGCGATCGAGGAGAACGCCGCCCGGGACCTCCCGGACGGCCTGGCCGCCGTGGACGGTGATCTTGCCCACCGAAAGGCCTGGCGGCTGAGCACGGCCGGGAGGGGCTCCCGCGAGCAGAGCCCCTCCGAGCACCAAGAGCAGTGCCAGCCGTGACCTCTTCATGAAGGCTCAGGTCAGATCGAGGAAGCTCCGCGTCTGGTCGCCCCAGCCCTGGTTGTCAGGGAGGATCTCCGTCCGCGGTTCCTGCGTGTAGAGCGAGAGGAGCGACGCCATTTCAGGCTCGCTCAAGCTCTCGATCCTCTGCTTCGAGGCCTCGTCCAGCTCGACGCCGGCCTGCACCAATCTCTCCACGTTGCTCATGGTTCTCATCCTCCCAGGTTGGTTTGAAGCTGCGCACCCCCGGCCTTGCCGCCGAGAGTGCCGTGCACTGCGAGGGCGAGCACGGTGTCGCCCTGGCGCAGCATGAACCCGTCCTCGATGAGCGGCCCCAGTGCTTCTTCCACGGCCTCGCGCGCGGGCTCGGCCGCTGCAACGGCCCGGCAGAGCTGCTCGACGGTCGCCGCCCCGTCGCACGCGAGATAGACCTCCCTCGCCAGCCCCTCGACGACGGTCAGGCGGCGAGCCGCCGACGGCCGGGTGTCGCAGAGCAGGAGGTGGTCGCCGCGGTCGACCGCGCGGAGCTCGCACTCGGCATAGACCTCCCGCCACTCCACGATGCGCCGGGCGAGGGAGCGCGTATAGCTCGAAATGTCGCGCGAATCCCGGTGCCGGTAGCGGAACTGGTAGGCGAGGTCCGCGAGGTCCTCCTGCGCGATGGGATAGACGTGGCCGTAGGCCGGAAGTGGCCGGACGTCGGCAAAGCCGAGCTCGTCGCTCGCGAAGAAGTTGGGGCTGAAGCGTTCCAGGAAAATGGGAGACATGCCCAGGGGGGGCGGCAGATGATAGAGCAACGGCAGCAGCTCCGCCATGCGCTCGTACTCTTCCGGCGGCTCGCCCGGAAACCCCCAGAGCATGTTCCAGTAGGGCCAGACCCCGAGCTCCCTGCACCACTTGAGGAGCTGGAGGTTCTGCAGGGCCTTGACCCCCTTGCGCATGATCCGCAGCACCTCGTCGCTCAGGCTCTCGATCCCGGGCTGGATCGCGGAGACGCCGGCCGCCCGCAACTGGCGCACCTCTTCCTTTTTCAGGTTCGACTTCACCTCGTAGAAGAGGTTCAGCTGCAGGCGTTCCTCGGCGAGCCGCGGCAGGAGGGTCTTGAGATAGCGCATGTCCATGATGTTGTCGGCCATGCCGACGAACAGGCCGGGATGGCGCCGGGTCACCTCTTTCAGCTCGGCCAGGGCGCGGTCGGGCGACTTGCTGCGGAACGTCATGGTGGTGCCGTTCAGGCCGCAGAACGTGCAGTGCTGTTTCTCTCCCCACCAGCAGCCGCGCGAGGTCTCGAACAGCAGCCGGGGCTGGTAGTTGCCTTTGAATCCATGCTCCTCGAGCTGGCTGAAGTAGCCGTCGAAGTCCGGATAGGGCAGGTCGTCGAGATGGCGGACCGAGGGAGCGTTGGGTGGATGGGCGGACCGCGCCGTCACCTCGGGCGACGTCCGGGTATAGACGCCGCGGAGATCGTCGATCGGCTCGCCGGCGAGAAGGCGGTCGACGAGCTGCGGCAGGGCGACCTCGCCCTCGCCGCAGACCACCGCGTCGAGGTCGAAGAGCCGCGCCGTCGTGAGACCCATGATCCCTTCGCAGTTGGCGCCGCCCATCACCACGGCCACCTCGGGAGCGCGCTCCTTGAGCCGGCGGGCGAGGGCGAGAGAGGCCATGTGCTGCTGGAAGACGCTGGTCAGGCCGACGATCCGCGGCCGGAAGGCGAGGATCTCCTCGACGCATTCGTCCAGGAAGCCGTCGACCTCCTGGCGCGCCTGCAGCACCTCCTCGACGACCCCGTCCGGCACCAGGGTGACGAACGAGGGCTCGTCGCCCGGATCGGCCAGCCAGCGGGCGGTGGGCTCGAGCAGCACCTCTTCGAGATACCGCCGGACGGCCGCGGGCAAGGCGGAGGAGGAATTGGAGGCCATGGCGCCGGAGAAGATCCACTCCCCCAGCAGCGAGCCGACGAACGGCTGGG
>DASUNJ010000104.1:0-3236 GCA_036277235.1 Thermoanaerobaculia bacterium
GGCGGAACTTGCCGATGCCCTGGAGCTTGATCAGGGAGTTGAACGGAAAGGTGATGCCGACCCAGTCGCTCCACTCCCCCGGCTTGAGGGTGACCTCGTTGCCCGAGACCTGGATGCGCAGGCTGTCCTTGCTCTCGGGCACGGTGAGCGTCATCGGGATCGTGATGTAGTCGCTCTCCTTGGGGAACAGCTTGTTCTCCGGCCCGATGATCTCGGTCTCGATGATGCCCTTGTTGTCCACCAGCTCCACCACCTCGACGGAGAAGTCGCCGCCGCCCTTGGGCTGGAAGAACAGCTCGGAGGTGAAGTAGAACGGCTTGCCGATGCGGCCGGAGATGTCGGGCGTGCCGAGGCCGGAGAGCAGCTCTCCATGCTCGAAGGGCTTGGGCGGGAAGGTGACGGGCACGCGCACCACGCGCACCCGCTTGCCGTGCTTGCCCAGGACCGACCAGAAGGTCTCCCCCTGCTGGTGGTTGATCGCGATCGGCCGCTCCTTGGGCAGCAGGCGGTCCGCCGCCATCCCGAGCCCGCCGCCGGCCAGAAGGGCCAGCACGCCGGCGACGGCCGCCGCGACCGGTGTGCGCAACCGGAACAGCTTGAGCACCAGGAAGAGGACCAGGGCGAGGACGAGCGCGCCGGCCACACCGGCGATCCAGGGAGTGTTGGCGCCCCAGAGGAACGGCTCGGTGCTCTCCGTGGCGGCGGCGAAGCCCGGCTTGTAGTCTTCGGTGTTGCGCTTGAGGAAGTCGAAGATCCCGTGCCGGCCGGGCGAGAGCCCGGTCGCGAAGGTCGACCAGGAGACCGGCGTCTGCGACGGGATGGTCGAGCGCAGCGGTGCGAACGTGCCCTCGGTGCGCAGCTTCGCCAGGTTGGGGAGCTTGCCCTCGTCCATCCACTGGCGGGCGAGGTCGGCGTCGGCGCCGTCGAATCCGAGGATGATCAGCTTGGGTTCCTGGGCTCGAAGAGGAGTGGCAGCCAGGGCGAGGAGCCCGCATAGGGCGACGAGGAGGACAGGGGTTCTGGGCATCATTGGAGGCGCATTCTAGCAAAGCCGCCCAAAACCCCCGCGTTGGATTAGCGTATCTATGCGCGGCGACCTGCGATGACCTCCCGACCCCTACCCCTCCGCCTGCCGGCCGTCCTCCTCCTGGGCGCGCTGGCGCTCGCCGGCGGCCTCGCCCTGGCGCGCCTCTGGCTGCCCGAATGGCAGGGGACCGCCGTGCCGGACGAGGCCCGGTTCGTAGCGCAGTACCGCGAGCTCGCCCGGAAGGCCGGTATCACGCTCGAGCCGGGGGAGCCGCGGGTCCAGCTCGCCACCCCCTCGGGCGACGCCGGCTTTCCCGCGGACGACCGCTACAGCAGGGAGAGCGCCGCCCCGGAGCCCGGAGCGAGCCGGGAGGCCCGTGTCCGCCTGGCCCAGGAGGGCAGGCTCCCCGGCGACCGCGAGACCCGGGAGCTGAGGATCGACGTGTCCCCCTTGGGACACCCGCGCTCGCTGCACTGGGCGACGCGCGGCCTGGGCCGCTTCTTCGCCTTGGAGACCGCGCCGGCCCCCGTCGAGCGCGTCCGGCTCCTGATGGAGCTTTTGCTCTCCCCCGGCGAGTCGCTCGGCGAGCTCCGGGCTGTCATCATCGCCGGCAACGCGGGCTATCTGGCCGAGGTGCGGGGAAGCGAGCCGCCGGCGCACCTTCGGGCCATGACTCAGCCCGGCGGCAGCGTCGACCTGAGCCGCCACCGCGGGACCTTCGGGGAGGGTCTCGAACGAGTCCGCCAGTTCCGTTTCATGGACCTCATCTGGCAGGGCACGCCGTCGGTCCTCCGCTTCTTGGCGGTGGTGGGGCTCTTCCTGGCCCTCCTCCTTAAAGGGCGCATCGACGTGGTCAACGGCGCGATCCTGGCGGCAATCACCTTTCTGGCCTCCTTCCTCCCCGGACTGTGGGGGGACCCAACCAAGAGCGAGGTCGTCGGCTCGTTCCTGGGGGCAGGCGCCCAGGCCTTCTGGGTCTTCGTGATCTGGTCCGCGGGCGAGTCGTTCCTGCGCGCAGCCGACCCGAGCTTCACCACCAGCCTGGATTCGCTGCGCGCCGGGCGCCTCGGCCCCCGGGGTGGGCGCTCGCTGCTCTATGGCCTCTCGTTGGGTGCGGCCCTCGCCGGCTTCGAGTTGGCAATCCGGGCGGCGGCCACCGCCATGCCGGGCACGTGGCCCGAGTCGTTCAGCATCCGCCTGCCGGTTTTCAACGCCACCTCGAACCCTTTCGGCCTCGGCATCGCGCTGGCGGGTGCCATCATCGTGGTGATCGCCGTGGTGCGGAGGATCGTGCCGAAGCGATGGGCTCTGGCCGCCGCCGTCCTGGTCAGCGCGCTCCTGCTCGGACCGCTCCGGATCCATCCGTTCCCCTTGGAGCTGACGGGCAACCTGATCGTGATCGGGCTGCTGGTGATGTTCGGCCGCTGGTTCGGCCTCACCACCCTGCTCACCGCGTCGGTGACCTCCTTCCTGCTGCCGGCCACCGCCTTCTCGGCCTGGAACCCGGGGTGGCTGCCCATGACCCTGGCGGTGACCGCCGGCACCTCCGCGGTCCTGCTCGCGCTCGGCTTCGTCGGGCTGCGCCGGCCCGAGCAGGTGGAGATGGAGCGGCTCAAGCCGCCGCCGTTCATCCGCCGCCTGGAGGAGGAGCGCCGGATCAAGTACGAGATGGACCTCCTGGCGCGCATGCAGGTGGGCCTCCTGCCGACCCGGCTGCCCGAGATCGAGGGCTGGGAGGTCGCGGCGCGCTCGCTGCTGGCCACCGAGGCGGGCGGCGACCTCTACGACTTCATCGAGGACGACGCGGGCCGGCTCTGGATCGCGGCGGGGGACGTGGCCGGGCATGGCTACTCGTGCGCGATCGTACACGCCATGACCACGGCGGCCCTGGCCAGCCTGATCTCGTCCGAGAGCACGCCCGCCGAGGTGCTGCGGCAGGTGGACCGGGTGCTGCGGCGGGCCTCGCTCCGCAACTTCGCCAGCCTGGCCCTCCTGCTGCTCGACCCGAAGACCGGCAAGGCCCTGCTGAGCAATGCCGGCCATCCCTGGCCGCTCGCCCTGTCCAACGGCGAGGTCTCCGAGATCGAGATCTCCGGCCTCCCTCTGGGCCAGGGTCCGGCGCGGGTCTACGAGGACGTCTCGATCCAGGTCCCCCGGGGCGGCGCCCTGGTCTTCTGCTCGGACGGGCTGTTCGAAGCGGTCGACTGGA
>DASUNJ010000105.1:0-5026 GCA_036277235.1 Thermoanaerobaculia bacterium
TGCCGGCACTTTTGCCAGCCAGCCGGCGTAGGCCACGCCCAGACCATGGTTACCTCCCGACGCGGTCACCAGCCCTTTTCCCACCCGCTCTGCGGGCAGCGACAGCACATTGTTCGTGGCTCCGCGGGCTTTGAAGGAGCCGGTCACCTGCAGCGACTCCAGCTTCAATGACAACCGACCAGCGGGAGTGGTTCTCAAGCCCACGGCGCGGACCAGCGGTGTGCGCCGGACATGCGGCCCGATCCGCTCGCGCGCGGTCCGGATTGCAGCGAGATCGACCATGAAAAGGCATGCTATCAGTGGCGTAACTTACGCTCTTCGTACGCTTGACTTACGCCCTTGTTACGCCTATGATTCTCTCCATGCTGAAGAGAACCGTACTCAACCCTCAGGAGACATGAGCCGTGGCCACTACCGTTCTGAACGGGCTCGGTCAGGCGCTGCGCTGGCTCAGAGACCGACTCGGCAAGAAGCAGTACCAGGTGGCGGAAGCCGCCGGTATCACGAAAGGCATGCTCTCGGCGTACGAAACGGGTCGGCAACGGCCATCGCTGGAGACGCTGGAGAAGCTGCTGAACACTCTCGGGTGTGACCTGCACGACCTTCACAACGCGATCCAGATCGTGAACGGCCGGCCGGCCGCCATACGGCCGGGGAGCCGGTTCGGCGATTCGGAGAGCGGGAGAGGAAGGGAGCACGGATTCCCGGACTTGTACAGCGTGCTCGGACAGAGCGATCCGCTGCCGCCGGAGCTGGAGCGCGCCTTCGGGCAGCTCCTGGATGGCTTCCACAAGCTGATCCGCTACATGCACCGTGCGTTCGACAAGCGTCCAAGGGGTGACGAGAGCCCCGCGGGCGAAAGCCCGTAGGTCTCCCATCACCTTTACGCCAACGGGCCGGCCCGTCGGTCGCCTTCCCTCCCTCCGAGGTGGCCGGCGGGCCGGCCCGAGCCGTTTCAGACCAGCTTCACTTGAAGGACCCGCGCCAACCTCTGCACGCCCTCCTCGATCCGGTGCGGCGGGTTGTTCCCGAAGCTCAGGCGCAGGGCACGGTCGGCGTGGCCGCCTCCCCGGGTCGCGAAGACGGAACCCGGGGTGAAGGCCACGTTTTCCATGGCCACGGCGTCCCGCAGCAAATCGCTCGAAGTCATCTCCTTGGGGAGCCCTTCCGGCAGCTCCACCCAGACATAGAGGCCGCTCGACGGGCGGCTCCAGCGCGCCTCGCGGGGGAAGTGCTCCTGCAAGGTGCGGAGGAGCGTGTCCCTCCGGCGGCGGTACGCGGCCCGGATCGTCTCCAGGTGCTCGGGGAGGTGACCGGCCTCCAGAAAGGCCGAGATCGTTCGGTGGCTGAACGAGGGCACGTCCAGCTCCGCGGCGGCCGGCAGCAGGGCGAGGCGCGCGGGCGGATCGTCGGGTAGGACGATCCAGCCAGCGCGCAGGGCCGGCGCGAGGAGCATGGAGAAGGAGCCGAGATAGACGGCCCAGCGTGCGTCGAGTGCGCGCAACGGCGGCTCCGGGTGCCCGTCGTACGAGAGAAAGCCGTAGGTGTCGTCCTCGAGAATGGGCACCTCGTAGGCGCGGGCCAGGTCAAGGAGCTGCAACCGCTTCTCCAGGCCCAGGCTCACTCCGAGAGGGTTGTGGCCTTCCGGAATCACGTAGAGGAAGGCGGGCCGCGCGCCGCCCGCCAGGAGCGCCTCCACCTGGGCCACGTCGATCCCCGTCCGGGGGTCCGTGGAAACCGTGAGAATCTCCGGGTCCAGGGGGAGCGCGGCACGGACCTTTTCCGAAACGGTCTCTTCGAGCAACACCTGGGAGCCGGGATCGAGGAGCAGGCGCCCCAGAAGGTCGAGAGCTCCCTCGGTACCGGTGGTGAGCACGATCTGCTCCGGCCGGCAGCGGACCCCGCGCATCGCCATCAGCTCCACGATCTGGGCCTTGAGCGGTTGGAACGGGGTGCCGAGCTCCGGAGGAACTGGGTCGGCGAGCAGGTGCGCCGAGGCCTGGGCCACGGCGCTCATCGGGAAAAGCTCGGCCGCCGGCAGGTCGGCGGCCAGCGAGAGCACCCCGGGGAACTCGAGGAGCTCCTTGAGCTCGGTCGGCACCGGGCTCGTCCGCGATGCGGGATTGTCTTGGACAGCGTCGATCATCTCGTCCTTCGGTTCTTTCTCCGGACCGCGCATCGTAGCTAGAGGTTCCTTACCTTACATGGTACGGCTAGGCGGCCGAAGCGCGCCGGTCTGCCCGACTCTACGTTAATCGGTTACACAATCCGCCAGGTGGAGGGGTACTTTGCATCGCAAAGTGCTCTTCCTCTAGAATACCTCCGAAGCTCGCGCCCGGGAACTTTCCGCAGGGGCAAGTCGGTTATGCTCTGCGGGCTAAAATTCCTGGGCCAACAACCGGGGCCGATCCAAGCACGAGGCGAAAGAGAGAAACTCCAGGCATGGGACTGTCCACGGCGGCCTCCAAGGCCCAATCGGTTCCGGAAGGCTTCCCCGCCCTCCTCGAGGGGTTCCGGGAGCGGCTCGAGCGCGAGCTGCACGCCTGGCTGGAAGTCAAGCGGCGCGCGGCGGCCGAGGCCGGCTCGCCCGAGATGCTCGAGCTGATCGACGGCGTCGGCCAGCTCGTGGTCCATGGCGGCAAGCGCGTGCGCCCGGCCCTTGTCTATCACGCCTACCGGGCTTGCGGCGGCACGGCCGACGGCGAAGTGCTCCCCCTCGCGCTGGCCACCGAGCTCCTGCACACCTATCTCCTGATTCACGACGACATCATGGACCACGCCGAGGTCCGGCGCGGCCAGCCCGCGGCGCACGTGCGCTTCCGCAACGCCCACAGCCAGCGCGGGTTCCACGGCGACGCCCGCGACTTCGGGCTCTCGGTGGCGATCCTGCTCGGCGACCTCTCCCATACCTGGGCGGTCGAGCTGGCTTCCTGCGCGGCCGCGGGCCGCCCCGAGCTCGCCCGCTGCTTCGCGGCCATGAGCGAGGAGGTCATCGGCGGCCAGTATCTCGAGTTGCTGGTCGCCCAACGCCGAAGCGCTCGGGAAGAGGAGCTGACCCGGGTGCTGCGCCTCAAGTCCGGGCGGTACACGGCCGAGCGGCCGGTCCAGCTCGGCGCGATCCTGGCCGGCGCCGCGCCCGGAATGATGGAGGCGCTGTCGCGATACGGCGCGGCCGTGGGCGAGGCCTTCCAGCTTCAGGACGACTTGCTGGGCATGTTCGGCAAGGCCGAGACCGTGGGCAAACCCGTGGGCGACGACCTGCGCGAGGGCAAGTTCACCTTCCTGATCCATCACGCTCTGTCCGCGGCTACTCCCGGGCAGCGCGAGACCCTCGAAGAAGCCTTGGGGGATCCCGGCGTTACCGCCGAGGAGGTCGCCCGGGTGCAGCGCATCCTCGAAGAGACCGGCGCGCGCGCCCGGGTCGAGGCCATGATCCAGGAGCGATTGCTCTCCGCGCGGCAGGCCCTCCAGGGCCTCGGCGAGCTGCGGCAGGAGGGCCGGTTCTTCCTTGAAGGGCTCTTGGACTACCTCTGGGAGCGCGAGCTGTGAGCGGTGTCGTGGCCGAGCTGCGCGACCGCAAGGCCGAGCACATCCGCCTGGCCCTCGACGCCCGCATGCAGCTCGGCGAGAGCTGGTGGGACGAGTACCGATTCGGCCACGCTGCTTTACCTGAGATTGACATGGCCGAGGTCGACACCTCGGTCGAGTTCCTGGGCCGGCGCCTCTCCGCTCCCCTGCTCATCTCCTGCATGACCGGCGGCACCGAGATGGCCGGCCGGATCAACCGCAACCTGGCCGCGGCCGCTGAGGCCACGGGCGTCGCGGTCGGGGTCGGCTCCCAGCGCAAAGCGTTGGAAGATCCGGAGAAAGCTGATACCTTCCGCGTCCGCGAGGCCGCTCCCACAGCTCCCCTTCTGGCCAACCTCGGCGCCGTGCAGCTCAATTACGGCATGGGTGTCGCCGAGTGCCGGCAGGCGGTCGAGATGATCGGGGCGGACGCGCTCGTGCTCCACCTCAACCCGTTGCAGGAGGCGCTCCAGCCCGAGGGGCAGTGCGACTTCTCCGGGCTGCTGCCGAAGATCGGCGAAGTGGTGCGCGGGGTCGGCGTGCCGGTCGTGGCCAAGGAGGTCGGCAGCGGCCTTTCGGAAACGGTCGCGCGCGCCCTGGCCGGCGTCGGAGTCCGCATCCTGGACACCGCGGGCACCGGCGGCACGAGCTGGGCACGCATCGAGGCGGCCCGCTCCGGCGAGCTCGATCTGGGCGAGCTGTTCGCCGGCTGGGGCATCCCGACACCGCTGTCGATCCAGGAGGTCCGGCGGGTCGAAGGCGTGACGGTGATCGCCAGCGGCGGCCTGCGCAACGGCCTGGACCTGGCCAAGGCCCTCGCCCTGGGAGCCGACCTGGGCGGCATGGCGTACCCGTTCCTCGCCGCGGCCACCGAGTCGCCGGACCAGGTGGCCGACAAGGTGCGGCGCATCGTGCGCGAGCTCAAGATCTGCATGTTCTGCCTGGGTTTGAAAACGATCTCGGGGCTTCGAACCGTCGAGCTTCGAAAAGGGTCCTTCTGATGAGCAACCCGATCCAACTGCCGACTTCGCGGCGTGAAGAGCTGGTCCGTTCCCTGGTACGCAGGGAGATGCGCTTTCACGAGCTTCCCAAGGACCTCCCCGCCGAGGAGGCGGCGGAGATCCGGCGGCGCGCCCTGGAGCGCATGACCGATACGCCGCTCGACAACATCGCGCACCACTCGCTCGACGTGCAGCGGGCCTCCAAGCGCAACTGCGAGAACTTCTTCGGCGTGGCCCAGATCCCCATGGGCGTCGTCGGCCCGCTGCGCGTGCGCGGACGCTGCGCCGACGGCGACTTCTGGGTGCCTCTCGCCACCACCGAGGCGGCCCTGGTGGCGAGCACCAACCGCGGCTGCTCGGCCATCACCCAGGCCGGCGGCGCCGTGGTCCGGGTCGAGGACGTGGGCATGACCCGCGCGCCCGTCTTCCGCACCTCGGGCATCCAGCAGACCCAGTGG